>JAIOQJ010000251.1:4032-13389 GCA_021413475.1 Planctomycetota bacterium
AATCGCTACGTCATTTAAGGGAAGAGGAACTTCCCGCGGAACCGGTGGCGACTCAGTTGATCGCCAAGGCCAAGCGCGTGCTATCCGAAGCGTTGCAATTGGTCACTTGCCTGCGGAATCTGGCGGATGATCCGCTCCTGGCCGGTCCGCCTCCCGAACAAGGGGGCATTGAAGCCGACCCGCTCGCCATCCACTTCCGCGATACGGCGTCAATGATGGCACCGACCGTGCGACTGGCTCAGGATATGCCCGACGAACCGAGCATCCAATCGCGTCTCGCAGATGGAATTGAGGGGATCGTCAGCACCGTACGGCAACGGCTAGCGTCGCTGGGACACGCGCTCGACTTGCGCCGACGCGATACCGAATTAGTCAATCGCCTCGCTCATCTACTCGTGAACCTCAATGGCGATCAACCGATCGACGAGTCGGCCTTCACGCAACTCGCCGCCGAGTTGCTGGCGGAGGGACCGTCCACGCCAATGCGTTTCCTCTACACTTCGCCCGAAGCCAAACAATCGCACTTGGGCGGTCCCGAGTACCCTGCCCCGGCACGCTTCATCGCCAACCACGGCATCACCGCCGCCCGCGTAATGGCCCGAATGCTGCGCGCTGCCCCCGAATGGAGCGATCGACCGCTCGATCCTATTCTCGCCGTCTTGCTGAAAGACGTGGGCATGCTGCGGATTCCGCCGGAAACGCTCGCGGACGTGGAAGTGCTAAGCGATGAGCAGAAACGGGACATCGAAACACATCCTCGC
This sequence comes from Planctomycetota bacterium, assembly GCA_021413475.1. Classification (GTDB taxonomy): domain Bacteria; phylum Planctomycetota; class Planctomycetia; order Gemmatales; family Gemmataceae; genus JAIOQJ01. The sequence continues at coordinate 4,794 of JAIOQJ010000251.1, forward strand.
GTCGGTGCGGAACTGGTCGCGAACCGTTTACCTGGCTTTTCGCATTTGGTCGAGGCAATTGCCGCCCACCACGAGTTCTTGGATGGCACCGGGTATCCGAGCGGCTTGAAAGATGGTCAGATCTCGTCGCTTGCCCGATTGCTGGCGGTCGCGGACACTTACACCGCTCTTTGCTGCAAGCGTCCCTATCGATCCGCTCACGATCCCCGCACCGCTCTCACGGACGTGCTCATGCACGGGGAAAGCAATATCTTGGACCGTTTCGCGGCCGAGAAGTTATTGGCCATTTCCCTTTACCCTGTCGGTAGTGTGGTGGAAATGTCCGATGGCGCGATCGCGGTAGTCGCGGCCAACCATCACGATCGGCAGAAGCTACACTTGGCGGCCCGGCCCGTGCTCAATGTGTTGATCGACGCCCAAGGCTGCCTGCTGCCGGCCCCGCGGCCGATCGATCTGGCCGAATCCGAGGGTGGTTCCGTGGTGCGCACGTTGCCGGCGGATGAACGAGCCCGAATGCTCGGCCGACATCATCCGGAGTGGGCCATCTAAATGGCCAACAAATCAGGCTATTTCCGCGAGACACTCCATCCGTGGCCGTGCGTCCTTTTCTTGCTGCCATTGCTGGGCGCTTACGAAATCGGCGTCTACATGATCGGCGGCCCGGAAGCTCGAGCTCTGCGCAACGGTGCCGACGCCTGGCTCCGCTGGGTGCTGGACGTCTACGGCATCAAGCCATTCCTGGCCGCGCCTGGGGTCGTCCTCGCGATTTTCGCGATCTGGTCGATCCGCCGCTGGGACGATCGGCCCGATTACCCCTTGCAAGTCGTCACTGGCATGTGGCTCGAAAGCCTTCTTTTCGCGTTCGGTTTGTGGTTGCTGGGGCACAACTTCGCCTCGATGTTACGCGCTGCCGACATTACTTTGGCCACGGCCGAGGTCGAGTTCCGCACGGATAAACTGACGCAAATCCTCACCTTCGTCGGTGCGGGAATCTATGAAGAAGTGCTTTTTCGCCTGTTCGTGATCACCGGCATCGCCGCCATGCTGAAATGTGCTTTCGTCCCGAACTGGGCGTCAGCCTTGCTGGCGGGGGTCGCGTCCGCCCTGCTCTTCGCGGCCGCTCATCACATCGGGCCCTACGGCGAACCGATGGACGCCTACCGGTTCGTCTATCGCACGACCGCGGGGGTCTATTTTGCTCTCATTTTCTGGTATCGAGGATTCGGCGTCGCGGTGGGGACGCATGCCTTGTACGACATTCTTGTTGGCGTACGAATGGGGTGACGAGCTATTTGTAACAAATTCGTGCCATGCCCACGGCTTTGCGTGGGCATGTTTATGCCCAGAAGGCCCCCGACATGCCCACGCAAACCCGTGGGCATGGCACGAAGCGATTTCTCGTACCCAAATGCGTCCGACATACCCACGCAAAGCCTTGGGCATGTCACGAAGCGATTTCAGGGGAATTGAGTGTACCCGTTGCCACCACCCTGCCTCGCCGATACCTTAGCAGTTCGACCGAAATCCAGAATCACAGAACCACGGGATCGCGAGGTTGAGCGTCGCATGATCAAGAAGAAACTGGGCCGTAACAAGAAAAATCGCTGCCGCTTCTGCACGAAGGAAGGCTGCCCCCGGCCCGCGTTTGTGGATTACAAAGACGTTCCAAGCCTGAAAAAGGTCTGCACCAGCCAGGGCAAACTCTTTAGCCGCAAGAGAAGCGGAACATGTTCCACCTTCCAGCGGGCTCTCAGCGTGGCCGTCAAACGGGCGCGTTTCATGGGACTCATGCCATACGTCGGGGAATGAGAAAAAGATCGATCGCCTGAAGACACATTCGTCGCACGGCCGCGCGGGAAGCCTGCTTTCCTCACGGCCGTGATCGTTTTTATGCCGCTCGGAAAACCGCGCAGCTGTTACTCCCACCAAAACCGAACGAATTCGAGATCGCGATGCGGACCGGCCGTTCCATCGCTCGATGCGCGACGTGGTTCAGTTCGCATTCGGGGTCCGGATCGTCGAGGTTAATCGTCGGCGGAATCGCGGAATAATCAAAGGTCGCCAGGCACGCGAGCGCCTCGAACGCCGACGCGGCCGTCAACAGGTGGCCAGTCATGCTTTTGGTCGCACTGACGGGGATGGTCCGTGTCCGCTCGCCAAAGACCTGACGCAGAGCCTTCGCTTCGGCGATGTCGCCGACCGGCGTGCTGGTGCCATGAGCGTTCACGTAATCGACATCCGACGGATCGATGCGAGCGTTTTTCAAGGCCTGACGAATGGCCGCAATCGCATGCACTGGCTCCGGGGCAGGCATCACGGGGTGGTAGGCGTCGCTGGTCATCCCGCAGGCCGCCAGTTCACCGTAAACGTGGGCTCCGCGCGCACGTGCTGAAGACGCCCGTTCTAGCACAAACATGGCCCCGCCTTCGCCGAGAACAAATCCATCGCGAGCTCGATCGAACGGCCGGGATGCGGCCTGGGGCCGATCGTTCAGACGCGAAAGTGCCCGTAGGTTTCCGAAGCCGGCCATCGTCAACGGCGTGACCGCCATATCGCAACCGCCCGCCAGACAGAGATCGACCCAACCGAGTTCCAGCCATCGCCGTGCCTGGGCCAAGGTGAAATTGCCGCTCGCGCACGCCGCGGACATCGTCAGGACGGGCCCCGAAACGCCAAGTTGTTCTTGAAGCATCCCCAGCAACGGAAGCGAATCTTTGGTGGGATCGCAAGCGATCGCCTGCTTCTGGCTCCAGACGTCGGTTTCCCAGGCCATTCCCCATTCCGAGGCGTTGGCCAGAATCAAGCCAACCCGCTTGTCGCCGCGAATATCCCACAAACCCGCATCACGCAAAGCCTGACTTCCGCACCAAAGACACATTTGTTCCAATCGCGAAAGTTGAGCGAAACGGGCGGGATCCCAGCCGGCGGGGCAAGTGATCGAGTCGATCTCCCCGGCTATCTGACTCGGCTGCTGTGAAACATCGAACGATGTGATGGTGCGAATGCCTGATTCTCCATCAAGCAAATTTCGAGCAACGGTCTTGAAGTCCCACCCCAACGGCGTGCCGACGCCGACACCGGTGATCCAGATGGCTTCTGCCGATTTCATGCCGCCGCCTCCTGAATCGACGCGTTCTGGTTGATGCCGACGGAACCATTTCCAAAGTGCCATGAACCTTTCGCTCGATTGCGGATTGCTTCGCCCAAAGATTCGAGAGTGAAACGCGGCATTGCCGTCGTCACGGGATTAGGGTCGAATAGTAAACAGGGAGATTCCGCTTCACCTTGCGTGCGAATCCCAAGCACCGCTGCCTGGCACACTCCGTCCCCTTCCACCAAAAGTTCCCGATCCCAGCCTGTGAAGACGATCCAGACGCCCGGCAATTCTTCGCCGACCAGCAACGCGACGGCAGCCCGAACGGCTTCGGCTTCGGAGCCTTTCGGGCCGCCGGCACCAAAATTGGGGCCATGCAAACGCAACCCCTGGCTCAGCAGACCGGCCAGGGAATGCAGCGAGACATGCGGAATCAAGTGCGGCGAGATCGACCAGGCACCTTGGCTTCGATATTTGCCAATCGCGTCCGCGATCTTCCGTCGCCCGAGTGTTCGTGGAGCCGCGACCAAGCCCCAATCCGCCAGATCCGGAATTGACCCGTTCGCTTCGTCGAGGGCTCGTCGCATGGCGAGTAGTGCGACCAGACTCTGGTCATCGACGAGTTTCAACGTGCTCATGGCGAGTGTGTCAGCATAAGCCGTTGCCACGCGTGCGCGCAGAGCCGGAAGCTCCGATGCTTGGATGCTCTCCCAGACTTGGGAAACCAGAGACAAGCTCAACGTTGAAGAAGACGCGCGAAGCGCAGCCTTCTGAGGAAAAGCAGACACGAAGCGTCCTTTCTTCGTTTGATACCGAGGGAAACGTTAAGGTGGCGAATTCAGGCATTCCTGTCAATGCGAGATTTGGAGCGAGCGAGCCAGGTTGCGTAAGCTCCTGGAGGAATAGGCATTTCGCTTGGTTTGCGGTCTTCCAGGTGCTTACGCAACCTGGCTCGCCAATCTTCAATACTTCTCAAAATCACGATCCATTGCCCTCCAGAGCCAATGCCGAGAATGCCGATTATCCGTTAGATTCCGCCTCCCGCGTGCCGTCAGGCCACCCAATCGCGCTGGCAATCTTTTTCCACGGATGGTTGGCAACATGACCTTACCCATTCAACGTCTTTATGAGTCCCTGAGACGCAATGGCGTCGCTCGATTCATGGAACATTTCCGCCAGATGTTCCCCGATACGCATATGAAGGATCTGGTCGTCGAGGCCTCTGGGCCCGGACGGATCGTGCAAATCCAGGGACGGCGCGTCGTCAACTTTGGCTCGGATAGCTTCCTCGGACTCGACCAAGATCCGCGCGTGAAAGAATCGATCATTCGCGGCGTCGAAAAATGGGGGACGCACAATGGCACCTCGCGAGCGTTTTCCAGCGTGCAGGCCAATGGCGACGCGGAAGCGAAAATCGCCGCCTGGCTGGGGATGGAAGCCTCGCTGATTTATCCCTCCGTCACGCTCGCGAATGCCGGAGCCATTCCGGGCCTCGTGACTAAAACCGATGTCATCGTCGCCGACGAGTTCGCGCACAATTCGATCCAGGAAGGGATCAAGATCGCCAAGTCGAACGGCACGCGTTCGTTCCTCTTCAAGCACAACGACGTCGAACATCTCGAAGAGACGCTGAAACAAGCACGCCCCTACAAGAATGCCTTGATCACCATCGACGGCGTTTACAGCATGAGCGGCGAACTGCCGCCCTTGAAGGCGATGCACGAAGTCGCCCTACAAAATGATGCGATTCTCTACGTCGATGACGCGCACGGCACCGGCGTCCTCGGCAAGAATGGCCGCGGCTCGGTCTTTGAAAATCTTGGAACCTACGAGAACGTCTTCGTCGTCGGCTCGCTTTCAAAAGCTTTTTCGTGCCTCGGCGGTTTCATCGGTTGCCCGCGAGAATTCCAGCAGTTGCTAAAGATTCGGTCGAACAGCTACATCTTCGGCGGCCCAGTTCCACCCAGCTATCTCGAAGGGGTTTGCACCGTCGTCGATCTTCTCTGCTCCGACGAATACGAGCGGCTGAAGAGCAAGTTGCAAAGCAATCTCGACACTCTCGTCGCCGGGGCCGAGCGGCTAGGCATGCAAGTTCTCGGCGGCCTGACGCCGATTATCTCGATCCTGATTGGCGACGAAGCGGATACCCTTCAAGCGGGCAGGTTCCTTTTCGAACAAGGCTATTACGTGCAGTCCGTGACTTTCCCCGCAGTGCCCTATCACGCCGGCGTACTGCGGATTCAGGTGAATGCCAACCACGAGCCAGAGCAGATTGCCGGGTTGCTCGGGGCACTGGAATCGATGTTCGACTTGGCGAAGATGGCGGGACCAAGACTCGCGGCATGATACTCAACACATCGCTCCACCCTCAATGAGAATCATCGATTTCGGATGAGAATCATACCAGCTCGATGAGAACCATCGGCTTTATTTGTTATATTTCGATTTACTCGACAATCCGTTGCTGGTGCATCGTGTAGAAAATCTACGCGGCGATGCGATTTGTGTTGGGGATTTCACCGATTGGTCGATTTCGTCGTCGCGCAACCACCCACATCAACATCACGCCCAATACCGCAGCCTCGGCGGTCCAGAACATCGATTGCGGGCCATACCGCTCCATCAGCGGGCCGCTGATTAGCGGGCTGATCAGGCTGCCGGTGCAGTTGACGCTCAGATAGAGCGCATTGGCTCGCGCAACATCCGACGCCGGCAGGCGTTCGCCGAGCAGGGCCAGGCCCAGCGGATAGAACGCGCCGGAAAAAATACCGATGACGAGCAAAGCAATCGATAGTCCCGCCGATTGGCCGACGAACGGCACCGCCGCCAGACCAACCGCGACCACGACGTAACAAACGAGCAAGACTCGCTCTCTTCCCAGTCGGTCGGCCAACCAGCCGATCGGAACCTGAAAAACGAGTACCCCAATCAGGATGCCGCCCAGCAACGTCCCCGAGGCCCCATCCTGCAAGCCGATTGCCCGTAGGTAGAGCGGCAACAGGGCGAGCATGCCCGCTTCGAGAAACCCCTGGCACCAGGCGCTACCGAGACTCAGAAATGGTGCGCGAATGAGCGACGGCGATGCCTCGGTGATCGCTTGTTTCGGGAATGCCGGCAAGAAAGGCACGACCAAGCACGCCGCCAGCGTCACTCCGCCGCCCAGGACAAAGCTGAGCCGCGGCTCGAACGCAAACAGATGCAATCCGACGAATGATCCGAGGGCAAAGCCAATCCCCACGGACGAGGCATAGAAAGCGAAGTCACGCGCTCGTCGCAACGCATTGGAACGCAAATTGATCAGCGATTCGAGCGCGATCATCGCGATCGCGCCACCGGCCCCGGCGAGCAGGCGAAGCGTAAACCAACCGAACGGCCCGTTACCCCAGGGAAAAGCAGCGACGCTCAACCCGGAGAGCAACAGACCGATGAAAATCGAGACACGCCCCGATCGGGCGATTATTGATGGAGTGAGCAGACCAGCGAGGACGACGCCGAAAAAATGGGTAGCGGTGTTGAGACCGATCAAACTTTCCGATCGGCCCGCGTCCTGCAGCCATCGTGAAGCGAGGGGACATTCCAAGCCAAACCCGAACGCCCAGCATCCGCAGCAGAGGCAGAGCAGCCACAGGCCTCGTGACGAACCGCGGGCTGGATTCATGGGTTGCACCATAGCCCGCCGCGCATGCAAGGGGCATCTGATTCCCTTGCTTGCGCGGCGGGCTAACAAGACATTGCCTCACGCCGCGAGTTTGGTCGTGGCCGTGTAGTTCTGCACGATCTTGGCCTGGATCAGATCGAGCAAGCTGCCGACTGTGCCCACTTGTTCGAGTTCCGCGTGCGATAGCCGGATCCGGTATTCCGATTCAATGCGCATGATGATGCCGACCAGATCGACCGAATCGAGCCCCAGCCCTTCGCGTAGAGAAATCCCTTCGGACATGTTCTCCACGCGAACCTCGGTATCAGCTTCAAGAAACTCGCATAAGCGATCAATGATCTGTTTGCGATTCGACACGATCGACTCCTTTCCACTCAAATCCAAACGGTTCTTGATGTCATTCCCGTTGCAGGCGAGAAAGTTCCAGCACGGTGCGATGGCCTTCTTCAATCGATTCCTTGCGAACCAACCGGTCGGCCCCATCGAACCAAAGATCGGCCTGAACGCCGCCGGAAAGGCGGTAGTGCGCGCATTCGACGGCCTTGCCGAGGAGATTGATTTTCTCGATCCCGACCTTCTCCAGCTTCGCGTTGATGACTTTACCCGTGTCCGCATCCAGGAGCACGACTGCTGGACCCCGTTGAGCTTCAGGCGGTAATTTCCAGAATCCAGTGACCCACGGCTGGCCCTTCAATGCGAAACTTTTGCCATTGGCCGTGGCGGTCAGGCCGTCCTTATCGGTTTCGACCATCACCGCATGTTTGCGGCCGTTGTCGTTCGTGGCTGTTGACAATCTGATGAGTTTGTCGCCCTTCCACGTTTCCGCCCCTCGGAACGTGAATCGATAGGTGAACAGCGCCACTTTCACCACCACGTCCGCTTGCGAGGTGACCGCCACGGTGCCGTCGTCGCTTGTTTTGACGGCAATCTGGTGCGTTCCGCTCGGCTTATTATCGACGAAAACCGTGAACGTCCGCCGCTCATCTTCGGCGGCCTGAATAGCAAAGGACGAAGCAAATATCCAGATAATAAAAGCACGTTTGAACATTACAAATCCTCAAGGTTGTCGATGATGGTCCACCATCTTTATCGACATCCGACGAGGAAAGCCTGTGGGGAAATTTGCTCGGAGGCGGCTTTGAAGGTGAGTTTGCGGATTGGGTAAGGTGGATCGACGTAGGACGGCCTTCCTTGGCCGTCCCAAAAAAGCAGGACGGCCAAGGAAGGCCGTCCTACGAAGAAATTGCGTCACTTGTCATCATCAACGTTCACGGAATCGACTCCGGCCGCACGCCGACTTTTACCTTGATGGTCACCATCGCATCGCCACGACTGAACGCAACGACGGTCACGGTCCCTGGCCGAATCCGGCCGATGACTTCGCGAGCTTCGTTGACGTTGGCGACTGGCACGGAATCGATCGAGCGAATAATGTCGTTCACGCGCACGCCCGCCTTGTCGGCGGGACTTCCCGGTTCGACGCGGGTGATCGCCGGCCCGTTGTTGTCGACGAGTTGGACGCCGAAGAAGCCCTTCCCCTTATCGTCCGGCTCCGGATCTTTCGGTGCCGGCACGAGGCAAAGGAACAAAGCGATCTGAAGTATTGGCGACGCGGTCAACAACATCGCAATTACTCGTTATTTCTTGAGATCCAGGGGTGGAAGCAGATCGTCTTGAGGCGGCATGGGCGGTTGGTCGTTCGGGTCGGGAAGCGGGAACGGAAAATCCTCGGGACGAACGCCGATGCGGACATTGACGACCACTTTCGTCCCGCTTCGATCGACATCAAGAGGAATGACGGTTCCAGGCCGTACGCGAATGATCTTGCGCGCGAAAGTGTCAAA
>JAIOQJ010000252.1 GCA_021413475.1 Planctomycetota bacterium
GGGTTGTCTGGAATTGATGGAGGTTATCCATCGGCTTCCAGGTTTCTTGCCCGAAACAACCTGGATGATCGAAGCGACAGACGGTTATTGCGGAACCATCCAGGGAGTTCGCGAGGAAACGGGGCAGGGGATGATTCAAAACCTGGGGATCGTTCCCGAGCAACGCGGCCTGGGTCTCGGTAAAGCCTTGCTCCTCAAATCGTTACACGGTTTCCGCGAGGTGGGATTGAAGCAGGTCTTTCTCGAAGTTTCGGCTCGAAATCGCCGGGCCGTGCGACTTTATCATCAACTCGGTTTTACCATCCACAAGACCTTTTATCGCGAAATCGCGCCGATCGAAGAGGCGATGTACGTCATCTGATTGTCCGTTGTCCGTAGAATCAACTATCATCGAATTGGGCGAACTTGGCCCAAGCACGCATCATGGACCACGGATCAAGCGATGCCACAAGAGATTTCGATCCTCACCTTCCCCAACGGCCTGACGTTGCTGGCCGACCGCATGTCGCACGTGCGCTCGGCGGCCTTTAACTTTCTGATGCCTGCCGGCTGCGTGAACGATCCGCTGGGAAAGTTCGGGCTCTCCACCATCCTGGCTGACTTGATGGTGCGCGGAGCGGGCGAGCGCGATAGTCGAAAATTGACCGAGGATCTCGATCGCCTGGGCGTCGATCGCGCCGAAAGCGTCGGCAGCATCAACATGCACTTCTCGGGAGTGACGCTTTCCCGAAACCTCCTGAGCACTCTGACCGTCTACGCGGATATCCTCCGCCGCCCGCGTTTGCCGGACGAGGAACTCGAACCGGCCAAGGCGCTTTCCCTGCAAGATATCCAGGGTCTCGACGACGATCCACAAAGCAAGGTCATGGTCGAACTCTCGAAGCGGCACTATCCGGCTCCGCTTAACCGCGATCGCCGTGGAACGGCGAAAGGGATCGAGAATATCACGATCGACGACGTCAAGAGCCATTACGCGAACCTGTTCCACCCCACGGGGATGGTACTCTCGATCGCGGGCGATTTCGACTGGGAACAGCTTCAATCCCACGTGCGGCAACTCTTCGGCGATTGGGCACCGCGCGAGCGGGTTCCGTTGACGATCAAAACGAATCGCGCTGGAAGCGGGCATCTGCAAAAGGATATCGAGCAGACGCAGATCGCCCTGGCCTATCCCAGCGTGCCGATCGGCAACGACGATTTCTACAACGCACGTGGAGCCGTCGCGGTTCTTTCACTAGACATGAGTTCCCGCCTCTTCACCAACGTCCGCGAGAAGCACGGCCTGTGCTATTCGGTCTACGCCAGCTACGAAACCTTCAAGGATCGAGCCAGCATCGTCGCCTATGCGGGGGCGAAACCCGAGCTCGCCCAGGAAACGCTCGATCGCACGCTGCACGAACTCCGCACCTTGAAGGACGGCATCGAGGAAGATGAACTCGATCGCGTGAATGTCGGCCTCAAGGCGTCGCTCATCATGCGGCAGGAATCGACGTCCGCCCGCGCCAGCAGCCTCTCCGGCGATTGGTATTTCCTCGGCCGCATCCGCACGT
>JAIOQJ010000253.1 GCA_021413475.1 Planctomycetota bacterium
CGCGGAAGTGGCTCGGATCGAGGCAAGCAAAACCAAAGACAGTTGAACCTCAGAGACACAGAGAAAACAAGAAGAGAATCAAAGCATGGCCAAGCCGCAACTAAAGAATTTTAGCCACGGATGAAACACGGATAAGAACGAAAATGGTAATGTTTTCGATTTCATCCGTGACGATCCGTGTTTCATCCGTGGCTAAGAATTCTTCGAACATGTCTTCTCGTTTTTGCTTCTCTGTGTCTCTGTGGCTCAAGTGTCTTGGTATTGGTTTCAGATTTGCCGGGCTGTGTCTCTGTGGTTAATCTTTGTGTTGGACCCCACGGAAAGTTTCATGAATCCGATCGATCGACTATTTCGGCAATCGCGAAAAGATGGCAGGAAGGCGTTTATCCCCTTCCTGACCGCCGGGGATCCCGATTTGGGTTTCACTGAAAAACTGTTGCCTCGCTTGGCCGAGGCCGGGGCCGATTTGATTGAGATCGGTTTTCCGTTTAGCGATCCCATCGCCGATGGCCCCGTGATCCAGGCGTCGTACACGCGGGCTCTTGAACGCGATTTGAAGTTAAAAGAGATTTTTGCCGCGATCGACCGGGTTACCAAGACCCCTGGCTGGACGGTGCCGATCGTCGGGATGGTTTCCTACAGCCTCGTCCATCGGCATGGTCCGGCGTTGTTTCTCGATCATGCAAAAGAGGCGGGCTTCAGCGGTGCCATCGTACCCGATCTGACGGCCGAGGAAGCGGATGATTTCGCGAAACTGGCCAGCGACCGCGATTTCAAACTGATCCTGCTCGTTACCCCCACCACGCCCCCGGCCCGCGTCGAACGGATCGTCAAACTCTGCACCGGCTTTCTCTATTGCGTCAGCGTCGTCGGCATCACCGGCGAACGCGACCGGTTGCCGGAAGCCCTCCGCGAACAACTTCGCAAGTTCCGTACGATGACCGATCTGCCGCTCTGCGTCGGCTTCGGTGTCGGCAAGCCGGATCAAGTGAAAGAATTGCGCCAGTACGCCGACGGCGTGATCGTGGGCAGTGCACTGGTCCGCAAACTGGAAAATGCCCGCCAATCACCCAAGGATGCCGCCGACGACATCATCAACTTTGTCCGCGAACTGGCGGGGGCGTTGCACGATTAGAGAACTGGGCGATACAGGTTGCGTAAGCACCTGGAGGATTGTCATCCGAATACTCCAGTTGCTTACGCAACCTGGATCGCCCGATCGTCACTTCGCTTGATCGCCTTTGTCAGCCAACACATTCGCCGGCTCCTTTTCCGTCCGATCCAGCACCACTAGCGCGACCGCCCCGAAGATGAGCAGGAACGCCAGCCCCGTGCGCCACGTCGGAGTCTCGCCGAGGTAGAAGTAGATGAAGACGACAAAGACTGAAACCGAAATCACTTCCTGAATGATCTTCAATTGGGTTGCGGTGAATTGGATGTAACCGTAGCGATTGGCCGGCACCTGCAGGGCGTATTCCGGCAAAGCGATCAGCCAACTGGCAAGAATGGCCAGCAGCAACGGCGAGTTTCGATATTTGAGATGACCGTACCACGCCATCGTCATGAAGGCGTTGGAGAGGATTAGCAGGAACACGGTTCGCATCAGCTTACTCTCAAAAATAGTCGAGCCCGAAGCGCCAGCAAGGGAGTTTCGTCCTTGCTGGCGCTTCGGGCTCGGAGGAAGAATCCGCGCCAACAGCGAAATCAATTCATTTCACCGGCATGATTTCAATCTTCGCCCGCGGCTTCATCTGGTCGATAACCGCGTCCTTCAATCGCGACTCATAGACTTCCTTGACGGCATCCTTGACCTTGGCGTCCTCGAACTTGGTCGGGATGCCATCCTTGCGTCCAACGACCACGATCAAATGGCAGCCGAAAGTCGTCGTCACCACGTCGCTAATCTGGAACGGTTTGAGGGCGTAAGCGGCCCGCGAGAACGGTTCGACCATGCTTCCGTAACGTGGGAACCAGCGGAGATCGCCCCCTTCGGTTTTCGACGGGCACGACGAATTTTGCTTGGCGGCGTCACCAAAAAGTTCTTCGATGAGAGTCTGCCGTTGTTTTTCCTTGGTCAGATTGTCGGCATCGGCCGGCAGTTTCGCCAGGCCGGCGGCGACGTCCTTTTCGATCTGGGCTTTGAGTGCCTGAAGCTTGACGGTTGCCTGTTCGCGCAATTTGGCATCGGTGCCGGCATCGATGAGGATGTGCCGGGCGCGGATCGTGGTGCCGTCGAACGCTTCCGGCATGTGGTTGAAGAGGGCCTTGAGTTTCTCGTCGCTCGCCTGCATATTGACGAACTTCTCCCAGCGTAACTGGTGGAAGATCTGTTCTTTCAACTCCGGCTCCGTGATTTTCATTCGTTTGAGCATCACCGCGTAATCCTGTTCGTGCTTCTTGACGTCTTCCTTGAAGGCCGCCAGTTTTTCGTCGATTTCCTTGGGCTCGACGGCAACTTTCAACGCGGCCAAGTACTGATCGATGATCGAATTATCGACCAGATACTGAAGCACTTCCTGCCGGGCCTTGGCCCGTTCGTCTTCGGGAACGGCTTGCAGTGCACGCTCCACGGCCGCTTCGTTGATTGCCTGGCCGTTGACGGTCGCGGCGATCGACGGCATTGGAGCCGCCATCGGGTCCTTCGGCGGGGTAACCTGGGAAAACGAGGTCGAGCAGGTTAGCATCAGCGTCAAGAGGACGCCGGTCGGTCGCACAAAATGGGGCATGAGAAATCTCCACATTCTACGTATTTCTTGATCGAGACGATCCCGGCCGAGGGAACGGCCCGAAATCGCGCGACGGCGAGAACCG
>JAIOQJ010000254.1 GCA_021413475.1 Planctomycetota bacterium
GGTCGGCCAGGCCGCGCCCGAGGAAGCCAAGTTCGGCACCGTCACCGAAAAGCACATAATGATCCCCATGCGCGACGGCAAACGGCTTTCCGCGTTCGTGTATTTTCCCGAAGGCAAAGGCCCCTGGCCGGTGATCTTCGAACAGCGCTACGCCGACGCTCGCGGCGACTCCACCCGCAAGGCGGCGGCCAAAGTTGCCGAGAGCGGATTCGTGAACGCCATCGTCAATTTCCGCGGGGCCCAGCAATCGGAAGGGACCTGGGTCGGCTACCGTGCCCTCGCCTGGGGTGATTTGAAAGACGGCTACGACACCTGCGAGTGGTTCGCCAAGCAGGAATGGTCCACCAGCAAGGTCGGGACCTACGGTAGCTCGCAAGGGGGCTTTGCCCAGAACTTCCTCGCGGTCACCCGCCCGCCGCATCTCGTCTGCCAGTACATGATTGACACCGGGCTGAGCTTATACCAGGAAGGCTACCGCATCGGCGGTACCACGCGGCCGGAACGGTTCAAGACGATGGACAAGGTCTGCCGGGAACCGCTCGACAACCGCAAACTGTTGGAGGAATGGTTTCAGCACCCGACTTACGACGACTATTGGAAGGCCGAGGACTGCTCGTTGCACTTCGAGAAAATGAACGTCCCCTGTTTCACCATCGGCAGTTGGTTCGATTTCATGAACCAGGGCTCTATCGCCAGTTTCATTGGCCGTCAACATCAGGGAGGGCCGGAATCGCGCGGCAAGCAGCAACTCATCATCGGCCCCTGGCTGCACGGCCGATCGAACAAGGGGAGCAAGATCAATGAACTCACCTACCCCGCCAACGCGACCTGGCCCGAGTACGAACACATGGTCAAATGGTTCAGCCATTGGTTGAAGGGTGAGAAGAACGGTATTGAGAAGGACCCGGCCGTGCGCTATTACGTGATGGGCGCTGTTGGCGAGAAAGACGCCCCCAGCAACGTCTGGGTATCTGCAACCGATTGGCCGCCGAAGAACACGCCGACACCGTTCTACGTTCATGCCGAGGGGAAGCTCAACGGCACCGCCCCCGACCTGGCCAAGTCGACGACCAGCTATCGCAGCGATCCGTTGATGCCGATGAAAATCCCCGCGGGCGGCTTCCCCGGCGCGAAAGACGCCCGCCCCTTCGAACAGCAAGCGGAAGTAAAGACCTTCACAAGCGAGGTGCTTGAGAAGCCCACGGTATGGACCGGCCGCGTGCGGGCGGAGTTGTACGTGTCGTCCACCGCCAAGGATACCGATTTCATCGTCCGCATCAGCGACGTTTACCCCGACGGCCGTTCGATGTTGATCGTCGATTACATTCTGCGAGCCCGTTATCGTGAAGGATTCGAAAAAGAAGTGATGCTCGAACCGGGGAAGGTCGCGAAGCTCACATACGACATCGGCTGGCTTAGCCAAGTGTTCAACAAGGGCCATCGCATCCGCGTGACGATCGCCAGCACCGGTGCTCCGTTCTATGAACCGAACCCGCAGACAGGCAAACCGCTGACGATCGAATTCCCCGCCGACGCGACCGCAGCTACGAACACGATTCACCACGAGAAGGCGCATCCGTCGCGGATCATTGCGCCCGTGGTGCCGTGACATCATTTGTCGGGGATCACTTTGATCAGCGTTCCAGTATACCCTCCCGTTCCATCGGAAACGATGAAATGGAGAGGGTACTCTTTTTTGCCGTCGCTCGGAATGGTGCAAGTGAATTGATCTTTCAAGAGTTTACCAATCTCTCCCGGCCAGCGGTAGATGGTCGTGGAGAATCCCTCCGGATCAGTCGCGTGGATTCGGAAGGAGATCTTCGCTCCCAGAGCGCCCCGGAGAGTATTGGAAACATCCATCACCGGCTCGAATTTCACCACGGGTCGCTTGTTGTCAGTAACGCGAATGTTCGGGGGGATCAGCGAAGTATAGCTGGCGGGAAAATGCGGGTAGTCATCTTTCGTCTCCCCAACACTCGGCCAGTAGAAATTGAGAAAGACGGGATTGCTCGGCAGGTCCGCACCGTTGCGCACGACGAACAGAATGGGAATTCGTCCCTTGGGCATTTTCGGATCGTGTTGGGCGATGACACGGAAGGTCCCCTGCTCCAGGCCGGGGGCGATCTTCACATTCCGTTGGTTCGGATACAAAACGTGTGCGTGATAACTGAGCTTGCGATCCGATAGCTCGATACTCTTACGCAGATCCACATCGACTTCTAGCGTCTCGCCTTCTTTACCCCATACACGAATGATCGTCTTGTTGACGGACTTCAGCCGTTCGTCCTTCAGTTGGTTTCTGACCAGCGTTTCGCCACCCTTCGTGACGGTGAAACTGGTCAAATCCATGACGGCCACCGGCGGCGGCACGTCCATTCGTTTTGCCATCTCAATCATGGTCTTCGCGTGCAGTTTCTCATCGTAAGTATGGTAGGCAACGTTCGACTTGAACCAGCGCTCGGCATAGGTCATCGTGTCCCCCGCCATCGAGTAGACGGGTCGATGGCGCAATTCGCTCTCGTAAGGAAGCGGCTCACCATTGGCGTCGCTCAAGGGCAACGCGGCCCGAAATAACGTCAGCAGCGCGGGGGCGTACAATCCGTTGGACTTGAGCTTTTCACGAGTCGCGCGAGGCATCGCTTCGCCGGCATCGATCATTTTCTTGATGGCCAGCATCATCCCACCCGAATGGCCGATCGATTGAAATGAGTGGGCGAACAGGCCGTCGTATTCATCATGCACCCGTTCCAAATCGGAGTCGTTGTAACAGATGTAGGCGTTACTGGCCCGCACGCAATTGGCGAAGAAGAAGTCGCGTTCGGTCTTCTGATTGTTCTCAAAATCATCCACGATATACCGGCCGCGTGATGCCAACGATTCGGAGGTGAAGTTGACCCCGAAACTCCAAAGCAACTCCGGCGGCACGAAGAGAGCGGGATGATAGTACATCGGTGCCGTGAAATAATTCTTCGCCGGTTTCATCACTCCGTAACTGTGTCCATAGTCCAGGCTCATGTAGCAATCGTTGTCGCTTTCCGCCTCAGACAACGCCAGCGTGGACCGCTCGCCGTCACGGCTGATTTAGATGGGACTGCTATCCTGGAACCACAAGCGCCAGGCACGGCGTTGATGGTAGGGGTTGCGGATAGCTGTCAAATCATTTAGCGCATTGCTGGTGATCGTCAGCTTCTCGGGTGTTTTGTTCTTCACCAAGAGCGGGATGCATTCGAAGTGGTAGACTTTGGGTTCGGGGGACGGGGGCCCTTTGTCTTGGGCGGCTAGGCGCGCAAAAGCGGCGAAGGTGAAGAATGCAAGGAAAGGGCTAAGAATGATCCAACCGGATCGTTTGACATCTTGCATGGCACACATTTCATTCGGTAGTAGTGGCATCCGGATTTGCTCGCTTGGCGAGCATGCCGTTTACCACCGCGACGATCTTCTCGGGGAGGTCATCGAGGTCCGTCAGATCCACTCGGGTCGTCCTGCCATATAGATGATCGACAATAATCCAAGCACATGACACGCATCCGTTGACCACGAATTGATCGAATTTTAACCCTCGAACATCACACCAAGGGATTTGCTCGTCGCTATGACGCTTATCAATGATACCTTCTTCGTCGATAATTAATCGCACCGACTTGTCCGATAGCAATCCCAACCCCATGTTGGCGGCGAAAATGGATACAATCGCCATGAAAATAAATCCGCCCACCAAAATGAAACCGAACGTCTCCTTGAAAGTATTCTCGTCCTTCGCTAACATCTTCGCAAGCACCAGGAAACCAATAGCCATTGCCACGCTTCCGACGAACAAAAGAACCGCATTCGTGCGGCTATTCTTGTATTCATGGCGTTCCATTGCGATTCTCCGAACTTATGCTTCACGCGGGGTCTAAATCGCGTTCAGGTATCAAATACCGGCTGCGTTTTCCGTGCCCAATCCCTGCGAACGATCATGACGAAACTTCAGCGGTATGGCATCTGATCTAATGCCAAATCGCGCCCCCCAGCCTGCTTCCTTTTGAAGAAAACAGGCTGGGGTTTAGGTGCCGCTTTTATTTCCCCACCAAATTCAACACCGCCAACGACATCGTCTTCACACCCGTCGTGATCGACGGTGTTGGAGCCGGATAATAATTGTCGGAGTGCCAGGCGGGGAGCGATGGGGCGTTTTCGCGCCTCGACGCGGAGTAGCGGTCGGAATCGATGGTGCCTAAGAAGTAGAGGAAAATGGGAACCTCGCCTCCAATGGCATAGCGAGAAAAATCCTCGCCGCCCATGACCGGGGGTCGCTCGTGGATCTTGTCTTCGCCCAACACTTCTTTGAAGACCGCAATCGTCTTGCGCGTCAGTTTTGTCTCATTCAAAACCTTGGGCGTGAAGTTGTCGATCGAGTGGGTAATCTCCGGTTCCGGGGCGCGCATGCTCAGGGCGGCGGCTTTGCTGATGCGGTGGATACTATCGATCACTTGCTTGCGGCCCGAGTCGGTGGTCGTGCGCACCGTGAGTTGCAGTTTGACTTCGTTGGGGATGATGTTGTGCTTGTTGCCGCCGTGGATCGAGCCAACGGTCACGACCGCGGGTTCAACGGGATTGCGTTCCCGGCTCACAATCGTCTGAAGATCGATCACGATCTTGCACGCCAGCACGACTGGATCAATCGACAGATGCGGAGCCGACCCGTGGCCGCCGCGGCCTTTGACCAGGATGTCGATGGTATCGACGTTGGCCATCGACAGGCCATCGGTGAAGGCGATGTGGCCGGCCTCGACCTGCGCTTCAGTATGCAGGGCCAGGCAATAATCGGGTTTCGGGAAGCGCGTGTATAGGCCGTCTTTCAGCATCGCCTTGGCACCGAAGCCGATCTCCTCGGCCGGCTGGGCGATGAAGACGAGCGTTCCCGACCATTTGTCCTTCAAGCCGACCAGAACGCGGGCGGTGCCGACCCAGCACGACATGTGGATATCGTGGCCGCAAGCGTGCATGACGCCGACTTCGCGACCGTACTTGTCGCGGGTCGTCACTTTGCTGGCGTAGGGCATGCCGGTCTGCTCGATGACGGGGAGACCGTCCATGTCGGTGCGGACGAGGATCGTGGGGCCCGCGCCGTTCTTCAACACGCCGACGACGCCGTGAACGCCCTCGCCGCCGACATTCTTGGTCACTTCGAAGCCGAGCTTCTCGAGTTCTTTGGCCATCTTGGCTGAGGTTTTCTCTTCCTTCAGCGATAGTTCGGGATTGCTGTGCAGGTCCTTGTAGAGTTCGACGAGGCTCGAAATCTCACTGCCGACGATCTTGTCGACGGCAGCGACACGCTCTTTCAGAACAGGTGAGGCCGTTGAAATTTTATCCTCGGCATGTGGTGCCGTGGCGATGAATGGCAAACAAGAAACAAGCAACGCGATGGCGTATCTGGCTGCGTAAGGCATGGATCGCTCTCCCGTGAATAGTGATGACTCAGGGGATTGAGAATAGACGATTGGGGGGTGAGGTGCAAGGATTAGGAGCTCGCGATGCGACACTGCCGAGAAAAATCTATCACGAAAATTCGAGAAAGTGAAAGCACGAAAACTCGAGAAAGTGAAAGCACGAAAAAAGCATCAAGAGAAAAAAGACACACTTGTTTCCGCTAAATCTTCTTTTGCTTTTCTCGCGCTTTAATTCTTTCGTGTTTTCGTGATAAGGATTTGGATTGCTTTCTTCGACTCGTCAAGTGGGTAGTCGCTTCAATGATGATGGTGATAAAACCGCTTGTCGGTACCGAAGGTTTTCGACAGAGACTCGCCAGTGAGGACATCCTGGGGACTCCCTTCGCATTCGATTTTGCCATTTTTCAGGCAGAGGACATGATGAGCATGCTCGCTGACAACGGTGAGATCGTGCGACACCAGCAGGATCGGGCCGGTTCGTCGAGCAGCAGTAATTCCGGTTGCGGATCGAGGGCCAGGCTCAGGAGTATCCGCTGCAATTCGCCGCCGGAGAGTTTGCCAACTGGTCGATCGATCAGGTGCTTGGCATTGACGCGGGCCAGTAGAGCCTCGGCCCGTTGGCTGACGTTCTTGGAAATGCCGAAGAAGAGCGGACGTCGCTGTAAGGTCAGGCCGAAGAGTTCGCGAACGGTCAACGGCATACGCGGATCGAGCGCTAGCTTCTGGGGAACATAGCCGACGTGCTCGGGCCGGTGTTCGCGATGGTCATGGGGGCAGCGGAATTCAATTTCGCCACGGAACGGGACCTCGCGCAGCACCGCCTTAAGAAGAGTCGTTTTCCCGGAACCGTTCAGGCCGATGAGCGCGGTGATCTTGCCGCGTTCGATGAAGCCGTTGACTCCGTCGAGAATGCGGGTGCCGCCGAGCTCGACGACGAGGTTGCGGAAGGTGACCAACTGTTGGCTCATCGCAACACTTTCGCCAGGTTTTCCAGGTTCGAACGCATCTTTCGCTCATAGAGATCCGGAGAGAGTTCCGATTCGTCGGCGGTTTCGAGCGGATCGATTTCGACAAAAGAAGCGTCGATCCCCGCCGCCTTCAACTCCGACAGAATCGTCTGGGCGGAGGTGTTTCGCGGATATTGCGGCTCGACGGCAATCACGCGAATTTTCTTCTCTTTGCACATCTTGATCAACTCGTCGAGTTCGCCGCGCGACGGTTCGGTCCCCGGTTCCTTCTGGATGAATCCCTCGACCTTGATTCCGTAGCATTGGCCGAAGTACTGAAGCGAATCGTGGAAGGCAATGATCTTGCGTTCCGTCTTGTCCTTCAACAAGGCTCGGCCGTCTTGTTCGAGTTGTTCGAGCTTGGCGATATACTTCCCCGCCCGCTCATCGTAACCCGCAGCATTAGCGGGGTCGATCCGCTTCATTTCATCACGGATGCTCGCCACCATCGAACGGGCCAGCGAGGCGCTGAGCCAGACGTGGGGATCGTATCCATGATCGTGATCGGCATGCCCTTCGTTCTTGTGATCGTGCTGGCAGGCACCTTCCAGGAGTTTGTTCTTATCGAGACGATCGCCCAGTACGACCAAATTGAAATTGGTGTTCGTGGTCGCCTTCTTGATCTGACTACCGATGGAGTCGTCGATGGTCAGGCCGTTAATGAACATGGCATCGCAGGAAGTAGCCAGTTTCAATTCCAGAGGCGTCTTTTCGCCATGTCCGTGCGGTCCTTTCGTGGTCAGCAACGGCTTGACCACGGCAGCGTCCCCGGTGACATTGATCACGAAGCAATGGATGGGCGGGAACGAGGTCAGCACCTTCTTCCCCGGCTTATCTGGCCAAGCATTGTCCGGCTTTTTCTCGCAGCCGTTGATGAATACGAGCATTCCGATGAGAAGCAGACTACCAACGCGGCACTTCGGAAGCATGGGACTCACCCTTTGAATTGCAATACTTTGTAAAACCTGATACTTACTCTAGCCTACCGATATTCAGAGGGCAAGGGGGATGATTCTCATCGTTTAAGTGTGATTCTCATTGATTCGGGATGATTCTCATCGTTTTGGGGTGATTCTCATTGAGGGGGTGTCAGTGGTGAGAATCATCCGGAATGAGCTCCGCGTCTGCAATTGGACGAAAGCAGCCGAAATTAGGTAGCTTGGGCAAACGATTTCCTCCGAAACTCGTCTATAGTTCAGAGACCATGTTGCCGATGCGATTCTGTAACAGTTGCGTAAAAGTGATAATTACGCATTTGACGCGACCCATGTAGGTCCGGTATATTAGGCACGGGTCTGAATCCTCTCCTTTGAATTGGTCCGAGGTGTCTTGCGCTCTCGTTTGGGAGGTGGCACGTGACCGTTCGCCGAATCCGAAGCTGGCCCTTGAGTGGGCTTTGCCTCATCATCCTGATGGGGTTCCTACCTGCTTCGGCCCATTCCCAGAGTTTCGCGACTCCTACCCTTTCCATTGACGTCCTCGAAACGCGGGCAACCGAGTTCGAGAAGAACGGAAAGTGGAACGACGCTTTGCAGGTCTGGTGCAAGATTTACGGTGTCGATCGTCAGCACCAGGAAGCCAACAAGCATATTCAGATTTGCCTCCGCCGAATCTTCCAGGGCCAAAGGCAAGTCGATCAATCACTCCGTGAGAAGGTCCTTTCGCTTTCCCATTCACAAGCGTTGGCACTTTACAGTGAAGTGCTTACGACCTTGCACTCGGCTTATGTGGATAAGGTCAAGGTAATGCCCAGCCGCCTGTTCCAGCAGGGCGCTGAAGAGTTCCTCCTCGTGCTAAGCGACCCGAACTTCCGCAAGCAACACATGCCTGACGTGCGCGACAAGGAAATCCGAGATTTCCAAAATCGCATGCGCGAGTTCCTGGCCGTGCAGACGATCGACACGATTCCGGCGGCTCTATTGCTCGTCAAGCAAATTGCCGCGACGGCCAAACGCGATCTTCGTATCCAGCGAACTTGCGTTGTCGTCCTCGAGTTCATCGGCGGGGCGTGCAACTCGCTTGACGAGTACACGACCTATCTCTCGCCGGCGGAACTTGCTTCCGAAGCGCGGGCTGAGATGGAAGCATCCGTGGTGAGTACCGGCTTCCTGAAAGAAGGGGTCGGCTATTTCAAGATCACCCATTTCCGCGATACGACGCCCGAAGAGGTTGATTCCGCAATCGCCGCCCTGAAGATGGCCCCGCAGGGACTGAAAGTCCTCATCATGGATCTTCGCGGCAACCCCGGCGGTCTGTTCTCCGCGGCCGTTCAAGTGGTTGAGCGCTTCATTCCGGAAGGAGTGATCGTCAGCACTCAGGGCCGTCTCGATGAATTCAACAAGATCCATCAATCGGCAGCGCGAATGAATGTGATCGAGATCCCGCTGGTCGTGCTCGTCGATGGCGTGACGGCCAGTGCCGCCGAGGTCTTGGCAGGGGCCTTTCGCGATCACCAGCGTGCCACGCTTGTCGGTGCCTCGACGTACGGCAAAGGCTCCATCCAGCGGATCCTCCAGTTCCAGACGGCGGAAGAACTCGACGAGATGGGCAAGCCGAAACCGCGCACGGGCGGTATTCGCATTACCCTGGCTCGCTTTTACTCCCCGAACGGCCAAGCGATCAACGGGGCCGGCGTCAATCCGCACCTGGTGGAACAAGACAAAGTGCGGCAACTGGAAGTGGCCCTCGAACAGGCTTCGCGATTCGTCAGCGTACCGCCGCCGCGATGAGTGAATCACGTCATACGATTTCAGGCACTCTGCCCGTCTTTATGAGATGGTCGCAGGCTTCGCGAACTATCGCTTCCTTTGTCGTTGGATCAATAGCCTCGTCGTCGAACGGTGGCTGCCAATTGCGGATGGAATCGGAGTAGATTAGAGAGTCGGAAAGCCCTGTAGTTGGGATTAGCATCTCGCACTGGATGTTTGCACTTTTACCTCCAATTCGCACAATGATGTGACCACGCGTAAGTTGTGTGATTGCCATCACGCGATCCCGGATCGGGCCAAGAGCAGTCGGGCCTTCGATTTCAGCATGGTAACGAAGGTGCCGAACGAAACATACCGCCCGTACTCATCGCGTTCTTCATCCGTGAGCGTGCCGTCGCTGCACCTACGAGAGAGTTCATCAATTCGCGATTGGGCTTCAGGGAAACCAGGCGGCGAGCCGACTCTTCGGTGAAGCAGCTGCTAAGCGGTTCAATAAGCTGGTCGAGAGTTGGGGGAGAATTCTTCATATCGAAATTATAAGCCAGTGGTCGCTCTGAACAAAGTTGAACTTCCAATCGAGTGCCTTTTTTCCGTATCGTAGTTTCACTGGCAATGCGATTCTATCCCTCACCTCGATTCACATGCAACCCATGGCACGTCTTCTCTGGTCCATTCCTTTCGAATCTCTGCCGCGCGGCATGTGCCTGGCGCGCGAAGTGGATCGATTGCTCGTCTGGACCGACGCCAATCGAATCCTGATCGCGAACCGACAGGGAGAGAAAGATCTTCGCTATCAGTTCGCGAAGCCGATCACCGTGGCGGCTATTTCCGATGACGGTTCAGGCATCGTCGTCGCCGCGGCTGATGGCCAGGTCTCCTGGCTCGAACCGGACCGGAAGATTCGCTGGGACCGCCAGGTGAAGGGAAAACCGACGGCGGTCGCGGTCGATTCCTTGGGGACGATCGCCGCCATCGCGACCGAACAGGGACAACTCGCGTTTTTTTACTCGGATGGTGAAGCCGCGCGAGAGGCAACTTGTCCTCGGCCTGCCCGACATCTGGCCTTCACCCCCGCTACGGGTGCCTTGCTCGCCATGTCTGATATGGGCTGGTTGGCTTCGTTCAATCTCGAAGCCGGCGGGTGGAGTTGGCGCGACGCGCCTGTGCTCACCCTGGGCAGCCTCGCAGTGGCCGGGTCCGGCGATCCGATCCTCATCGCCTGCTTCTCGGGCGGCTTACGCGGTTACAAACACGATGGCGAGCCGTACAAGATGTCCTCGCGTTTCGGGGCGATCCGACTGGCGGCTGTCGATTATCACGCCAATCTGATCCTGACCGTCGGCCTCGATGGGATCATCGAAGGTTCGAATAAAAAGGGCGTACTCCGTTTCTCGTTCAAGCCCGATCTCCCCGTGTCGCTGATGGCACTCAGTGGCCTGGGCGATCGCTTGTATCTCTGCCTGGGCGATCGCTCCGTCTCCGCGTTCGAATTGCCTTCCAAGACGGACTTGGACAATCGCGGCGATTCGTTCTTGGGTTGAACCACCGTTACGAAACCCCCTCTCTTACCACGCTTCTAGTCCGTCTTGACTCATTTACCGAATCCGGGTACGGATTCAGGCCACGCACCATGGCCTCTTCCATTCTCGTCGAATGGACGTGTCTGGAAGATCGTGGAGTTTCGGGCATGTTCCAATTTCTGGGACGGATCGCTTCTTCTCATCCTGGGAAGATCGTCTGCGCCTGGATTGCCCTCGCGGTCGTCCTGACCCGTCTTGCTCCCGACTGGAAAAATCAAAGCCAGGACGACGACATTCGCTTTCTGCCCGCTAACTATCCAAGCGTGCGGGCTCATCATCTACTCGAACAAGCGTTCCCGAAAGACGTCTCGGCGTGCAAGGCAATCATCGCCCTGGAGCGCGAAGATGGCCCCCTGACGGTCGAAGACTTCGCCCTGATCGATCGGCTCATCGCACGACTGGAACAACTTCGGCAAGAGAAACCGAACCTGCCGATCACGAGCGTGGCCTCGTACAAAGATGGCCCGGTCGGCAGCCGACTCACGTCGACCGATCGCCAATATCATCGTGCTACTGCTCGTCTATCGCTCGCCGTTGCTGGCACTGATCCCGCTGGTCACCATTGGCATGGCGGCCTGGGTGGCCATGCAACTTCTCGCATTGGCGACCCTGATTCCCGGCGTCCATGTCGTCAATATTTCGCAGGTGTTTTGCATCGTCATCCTGTTCGGTGCCGGGACCGATTACTGTTTGTTCCTCATCAGCCGCTACCGGGAAGAACTCGAGTTCGGCCAGGAACCGGCGGCCGGCGTCAGCAGGACTGTGCGCTCGGTCGGCGGGGCCCTTGTGGCCAGCGCGGCCACCGTGGTTGTCGGTTTGGGGATGATGGGCTTCGCGGAATTTGGCAAGATTCGCTGTGCGGGCCCAGTGATCGCCCTCGGCCTAATTGTCGGCGTCATCGCATCGCTGACTCTGACGCCCGCGCTCTTGCGGCTGGGCCGCAAGACGGTCTTCTGGCCGCAACGCATCCGCTACATGGCCGCCCCGCAATCGCGGCAGATCTGGAACACCATCAGCCACTTCGTCGTCCGCCGGCCGGGTCTGGTCATGATCGCCTCGCTGGTTCCGCTCCTCGGTATGGCCGTGCTCGGATTGTGTGTCACGACCAGTTTTCGACCGACGGGCGATCTGTCTCCGCAGGCTGGGAGCATTCGCGGGCTCGACGTCATTCAGAACCACTTCACGGCCGGCGAAACGGGACCTTTGACCATCCTGCTCGTCTCGTCGAACGACTGGAACACACCCGCCGGCAAAGACCTGATCGCCCGCTTGAGCATGGGCTTCGCATACCTGCCGAACATCGCGGAAGTTCGCAGCCTGACGCAGCCGCTCGGTAAACCGATCGCGGCGAGTGAAACCAAACCCGCCACGGAAGCGAAACTTGATTTCAAACAATTCATGAGCAAGGCCAAGCTGAATCTTGGATCGGCGATGAACGAACTAACGCTGCTCGCCGCCGAACCGCACTATCTATCGAAGATTTCGGAGCCGCAAGGCACCCAGTACGTGACCCGGCTCGACGTCATTCTCAAGAGCGATCCGTTCGACGGTTCGAGCATCGAGACCTTGACGTTGCTTGAAACCTGGACAAAGGACTTCCTACCGGGACAAGCCGAAGCGATGGGGTCGGTTCGCGTGGAGACCTTCGGCGTTACGGTTCACAGCCGGGACCTCGGCAAAGTCGTCGCGCGCGATCGCTTTCTCGTCAATACTCTCGTGGCGGTCGGTGTCTTCCTGATCCTGCTCATCTTGGTCCGCAAAGTCTGGCTGGCGGGCTACCTGCTCGGCACCGTGTTGCTGAGTTACTTCGCCACGCTGGGCCTGACCGCCCTATTCACGATGTGGCTGACGGGTCGACCGTTCGGCGTCATCGAATGGCGGGTACCGTTTTTCCTCTTCATTATCTTGGTCGCGGTCGGCGAGGATTACAACATCCTGCTCGTCACGCGAATCATGCAGGAACGCAAACGGCACGGGTCGGTTGAAGGCTTGCGCCGCGGCCTGGCGGCCACCGGCGGCACCATCACCGCCTGCGGGCTGATCATGGCGGGCACCTTCGGTACGCTCATGCTTGCCGACCTCTCGACGCTCAAGCAAATTGGCTTCGCCCTCGCGGTCGGCGTGCTGCTCGATACGTTCATCGTCCGCCCCCTTCTCGTTCCGGCCTTTATGCTGATCGTCTGGAGAGACTCGGAACCAATCGCGTACGCTGAGCAGGAACCGCTTCATCTGGCGGCGTGAAAGCAAGATCACGCGTGCCCTGCCGTATAGAATTCCTTCATGAGCAGTCCGATCCTTGATCGTGAAGAGTACATCGAACAGGCGTACTTCTTCCGCGTCTTTCGCGAACGACTGGCGGATGGTGTGGCCGCACAGGAAGTTCTCGGCCGGATCGACGAGGAAATCCTGTCAACCACCCGCCTGCCGATGGCGATTCAATTCCTGGCCACCGATCTGAAACACACGGGACTACTCGGCGACGGCTTCGCGCGTCTGTCGCACTACTTCACCCCTTTCCAGGCCTTCGTCTTTCAGCAAGCGGAGAAAGACGGCCAGCGCTTTTCGATGCCGACCGCCCTCTTGATCCTCGAACGTGAAGCTCAATACAAGTCCGGCACGCCGACCAAGCCTGGGTTATTCGTCTACCAGTTCGAGGCCCTCTGTCGTAATCGCCTGGGGTATCTCGAAGGGATCACCGCGATGGCGGGCGACCCGCTCTACGACGACGCCTGGCGGCATTATCTCGATATGGTGCGGCGGCAGGTGGGTGTCGTTGAATTCGCGGAATTGGTCTACCTACGCTCGGAACTCTACGTGAAAGATCAACGGCGAAGCCAACCGGCGTACGAACCGCCCGTGCAACCGCTACTGGGTGAGAAGGAAGGGAAGATCGCCAAAGCGAGCCTACGCCGCGATCCCTTGTTTCTGTTCGCGGCCCTGCAACGACAACTGAACTATCCCGAAGTGCCGCGACCGAAGCCGCGCGACGACGTCAACGCCAAGCTGGATTCGATGGCCGTGAAAGTCCGCGAATTGGAAGCCCGCTACAAGATGCTCGAAAGCGATCTTCGAGGCACCATCGATCTGACGAAGCTCGGGAAGCCGGAATTGCTGGACGATTTGGAGTAGGTTGGCGAATTGAATACATAATCACGAAATCACGAAAGAGTGAAAGCACGAAAAGGCAGACACTATTTGCGTTTTTCGTGCTTTCACTCTTTCGATTTTTCGTGATTGATTCTGAAATTCACTAAGCCGATGGTGCCTTCACACCGCGGAACGCTTGCAGCACGTCGTGCAGATCCGCCGAGATGCAGACCTCGTCGTCCAGGAAATCCTTCAACCAGATGAAGTGGAGTTTCTGGGCAAGGGCGACGAGCGGCAGGAGATCGCCGAGGCGGATGCGAACGGCGGGATCGGACCCGTCAAGTTCGCGTTCATCGATTTCATCGAGACCGGGGAACACGCGCAGATGTGTGGACATGTTGAAGACCTCCTTGTGGTGACACGACTTCGCGAGAGAATGAGTGATGGATTAATCGACATCCGGAATAGCCACTCATGAGGATTTCGACCTGGATCAATGAGTTTGCTCGAAAGAACTGGTAAACTCGATGGGAAGCGGTAAGTGGATCGATTGGTGAAAGCTTGCTGCGCGAAAAGGGAGGGGTCATGCCGATCACGCTGGCGATTCTCGGCGACGGAGCTTGGGGCACGGCGACGGCCTTGCTGCTGGCCAAGAATCCGGAGCATCGCGTTCGCCTTTGGAGCGCCCGCGAGGCCAACGCCAAGCTGCTGCGCGAGCATCGTGAGAACGTTTTGTTGTTGCCCGGCGTGCGGATTCCGGAATCGATCGAACTACTTTCCGATCCCGCCCAGGCCGTGCGCGGG
>JAIOQJ010000373.1 GCA_021413475.1 Planctomycetota bacterium
CGACATCGACACCATCTGGGTGCAGGTGACGAACCCCGGCCAGACGATGCCCAACTTGCACAAACTGTTTGAGGCAAAAGCGAAACTGCCCAACAAATTCCTGATCGTCTCCGATGTCTACCCGACCGCCACGACGGAATTGGCCGATCTGATTCTGCCGTCGGCCATGTGGGTTGAGAAGAACGGCGTCTACGGTAACTCCGAACGCCGCACCCAGCAATGGTTCAAAATGGTCAACCCGCCCGGCGATGCGCGTGACGACTGCTGGCAGACCATCGCCGTCGCGCGCAAGCTGTTCGATCTGGGCCATCCCGGCATGAAGGATGCGAACGGCAAGTTTCTGTTTGCCGTCGCCGACGATGCGGGCAAAGACGTCGAGATTTGGAAGTGGGAGAATTACTACGGCAAAGTGAACGTCGATGAAAAGCTATTTGACGAGTACCGCGAGTTCACTTTGATCAAGCACAAGGATGTCGCGCCGTACGTCGAGTTGACGAAAACACGCGGGCTGCGCTGGCCGGTCGTGAAGCAACCCGACGGCAGCTGGAAGGAAACGCGCTACCGATTTCTGGAAGAGTACGACTCGTACGTGGAGAAGGGCAAAGGGGTGCAGTTCTACCATTCCGTGGCGAAAGACGACAAGGCGTTCATCTGGTTTCGTCCGTACGTGCCGCCGCCCGAAGTGCCGGATACCGATTACCCACTTTGGCTCGACACCGGCCGTGTGTTGGAACACTGGCATTCGGGCACCATGACTAGCCGGGTGCCGCAATTGAAACGTGCGATGCCGGCCGCCTACGCCGAGATTAGCCGCATCGACGCCCAATCGCTCGGCATCAAGACCGGCGACAAGGTTCGTTTGGAAACGCGTCGCGGTGCGCTCGAACTCGTCGCGTGGATCGACGGCCGGGGCAAGTGTCCGAAGGGGCACGTTTTCGTCCCGTTTTTCGACGAGACCAAGCTCATCAATCGGTTGACGCTGGACGCGCACTGCCCGTTCAGCAAGCAGCCGGACTACAAGAAGTGCGCGGTGCGGGTCGTGAAGGTGGGTGCCTGACTCTCGGGAGATATGCGATGGAGGAGAACGTTCATTCCTCGGAGCAAATCCACACGGCGGATAATCTGGTACCCACCGGATTGCGACAATACATCCCGCTGCTGGCCATTGTCGGCTTTAGCATGGCGACCGTTGGCTTCATCACCGGCATCCGGGAACCGCGAAAAACCGAGCGAGGGTCCGTCTCGGCGGTGCCCCATGTGTCGGACGTGCCTGCCGCCGTGAACTATTCCGAACTTCCAACCGCGCGACTCAGCCCGAACGCGCACTGGGTGCAGAACCTCAATCAGTTGAAATTCGAGAAGCCGGAGATTTTCGAAACCGTGACACGCACCGAGGAGATGAAGCTGGCCGCCCTTGCCGACCGCGCGAAGAACCGTGCCTATGACGGAGCCCCACCGACTATCCCGCATCCCGCTGATGCACTGTCCAACACGTCGTGCCTGGCTTGCCACGGCGAGGGGCTCAAAATCGGCGATCGGATCGCAACGAAAATCAGCCACGCCCAATTGACGAATTGCACCCAGTGCCATGTCGAGCAATCGACGATCCTCGTGGAGAACTCGTTTGTCGGTGTGTACCGTGCCGGTCCCGGAGAACGTGCCTCACCGGGAGCACCGCCAACCATTCCGCACCATACATGGTTGCGTGAAAACTGCGCGAGTTGTCACGGCCTATTGACCCGGTCCGGAATCCGAACCACGCACCCGTGGCTGACGAGCTGCACCCAGTGCCATGCTCCGTCGGCAGTATTGGACCAGGTTGATTTCTCGGGGGCGAAACGATGAGCGAACCCACATTTGCCGATGGTCCCCCGGTCCCACTATTGGTCGAGGGTGCCGTTGACGCGGCGGCTCTTCAGCAGCTTTTCACGGAACTGGCCACGGCCGCCCAGTTTCTCGGCGCGAAGGAAAAGAACGGCCCGACGAGCTTAACGGGTGCTGATGAGTTGACGCTCGATATGGCGTTGGCACGGTTGCTTTCCGGTGCCGCCCGAGCGATCCAAATCCGTTACCGCTTCGATGGCCGCGAGTGGACCGATACGATCATCGCCATTCCCAGCGGCTTCCGGGTCGTGCGGTGTCGTCACGAAATTTGAGTTGTTACCACGTCAACGTTCAGGCCAGGATGCCTTTCACCACGGTGCCGAAGACGTCGGTCAGGCGATAGTCGCGGCCGCCGTAACGGTAGGTGAAACGTTCGTGATTGATACCCATCAGATGCAGGATCGTGGCGTGCAGGTCGTGGACGTGCGTCCGCCCGTCCACCACAAAGGCACCAAACTCGTCCGTCACGCCGTGGATATGGCCGCGTTTCACACCGCCGCCCGCGAGCCACATGGAGAACGCCGCCGTGTTATGGTCGCGGCCGTTCTTCCCTTCCGTGTTCGGCGTACGGCCAAACTCGCCGCCCCAGATGACCAACGTGTCATCGAGCAGGCCTCGCTGCTTCAGGTCGGTCAGCAAACCGGCGATGGGTTGATCGACCTCGCGGGCGTTCTTCGCATGCCCGGCCATCAGATCGGAATGTTGGTCCCAGTTCACGTGGTTCACGACCACGCAACGCACGCCGCGTTCAACGAGCCGTCGAGCCAGCATGCACTTCTGACCGTAATCTCCCGTGATCTTGTCGTCGGCACCATATAGACGTCTGGTTGCCTGTGATTCACTCGCCAGGTCGAACGCCTCCGATGCCTCGGTCTGCATGCGATAGGCGAGTTCGAAGGCCTCGATTCGCGCGCTCAACGCCGAAGTTTCCGCCCGGCGGCGGAGATGGAGTTCATTGAGTTGTTGCATCACGTCCAATTGCGCCCGTTGATCGGATTCGGCGAGCGGCGAGCGCAGATTCGGGATCGGTTCCTTGAGGTTGGGCAGTTGCGTCCCCTGAAACTCAGCCGGCAGAAACGCCGAGCTAAATACCTTGGTGGCATCGACATTGCCCATGACATTGCCGAGCACGACGAAGCCGGGCAAGTTGCGATTCTCGGTCCCCAGGCCGTAGGTCAGCCACGAGCCCATGCTCGGGCGAAGGAATAGGCCGCTGCCGGTCATCATTTCCAGCGTGCCCTGGGCGTGGAAAAAACTGTCGCAGCACATGGAGCGGATGAGGCAGAGGTCGTCCACCCGTTTGGCGACGTGCGGAAATAACTCGCTCACATCCATGCCGCACTGGCCGTGCTTGGCGAACTTCCACGGTGTCGGAAAGGCGTTGCCGAGCGGCCGTGGTTTGCCCAGCAGCTTGTTCGTGTTCTGATCGAGCACCGGCAACCGCTTGCCGTCCCAGCGCGTGAGTTCGGGTTTGGGATCGAACGTGTCGATTTGCGAGGGGCCGCCGTTCATGAAACAGAAAATGACGCGCTTGGCACGAGGTTCGTGATGCGGCAGGCCGGTAATCGTGGTCGGAGATGCGTCGGCGGCAGAATCGCTCAGAAGCGACGCCAGCCCCACCGAACCGAATCCACCGGCCAGACAGGAGAGCAGGCGGCGGCGATCGATCTCGCCGCCCGCGATTCGGCTTGTCAATGATTGTCGTGCCGCCATGTCTAAAACTCCGATCTCTCGATGCATCGAGAGGGCTTCAATCAATGTACGTGAACTCGTTCGTTGACAGCAGAGCCTGAATGAACCCCGCCCACGAATGCTGGGCGATGTAGCGAAGTGCCGTCTCGGATTCCTCCGCCACGGGCGGCCGACCCAGGGCGGTCAACCACAATCGTTCCAGTCGTTGCTCGTCCGTTTTGAGTGATGTGTCGCCGGCAAGCCGATCCGCCAACCGCTTGGCCATGTCGGCGACCAATGGACTGTTCAACAGGAACAAGGCTTGCGGCGCGGTAGTGGTCTCGGCTCGGGACGGCACGATTGCTTTGGAATCGGGGCCGTCGAAAATGGCTGCGGTGACGTTCGTTTTGCGGCGATCGAGCGGTTCGTAAATCGTGCGCCGCTCGGCCGTGTCTTTCGCCGTCGGCGGGCCGAGAACGAGCTTGCCGCCAGCCATCATCAGCGAGTCACGCAATTCCTCATAGGTCAGCCGGCGGCGATTCATGTGGCCGATGTATTGATTGTCCGGATCGGCCTTAGCGGCTTCGGGGGCGACGAAACTGGCCTGTTGGTAGGTGGCCGACAGCATGATCTCGCGAACCATTTTTTTGACCGACCACTTCGAGGCGACGAACCGATGAGCCAGGTGATCGAGCAATTCGGGATGCGTTGGCCGATCGCCCAGCCGACCGAAGTTATCGAGCGAGCGGACGAGCCCGCGTCCAACTAATTGATGCCAGATACGGTTGACCATGACCCGGGCCGTGAGCGGATTTTCGGCCGAGGCAATCCATTCGGCTAATTCCAAACGACCGCTCTGCTTGGTCCGTTGCCCGAGCGGCGTTTGTCGCTCGCCGGCCAGGATTGTGGGAAAACGACGCGGCACAATCGCGCCTTCACGCTGGTATTCTCCACGCAGGTAGACGGGCGCATCGCCAATCTTCTCGCGATTACTGCCCGGCACGCCGCCTTCGGCGATGCCAGCGGCGAGCGGCGCGGTGATCTTAATCTTCCGCAACGCGGCAATCTGCTGCTGGAACGCGACGATTTCCTTCAGTTCCGGCGGATTGTCGTCCCACTTCTTCGCCAGTCGGTCGTCTGTCAGGCTCTTTTGCTCCGTTTTCAATTTGGCCGCCTGATCCGTCAGGCTCTTCTTGGTTGTTGCGGTGGCGCGTGCGATTTGTCCTTCCAAGTCCTTGATCTGTTCCTGCACGGCCATCAGTCGCGCGGCCTGCGGCACCTTCTTCGCGATGGCCGCGCCGCGTGCCTCGATCGTGGCTATCTCCGCGTCGATTTTACGATTAGCCGCGTCGTCGCTTGCTGTCAGCAACGGAATATCGATCAGTTCGTTCCCCAGGCGGGCATCCGCGATCAGTTTGCCGGTGGCGATGTGGCTGCTGAAGAAGACGCCTGCCATCGCATAATAATCTTCGGTCGAAATCGGATCGAACTTGTGGTCGTGACAACGAGCGCACGCCAGAGTCAAGCCAAGCAGGTGCCGGCCGACAAGGTCAATCTGGCTATCGACGATCTCCGCGACGGCGAGGTCGCGGCCAACCTGCTCCCACACGGCCAGCGTCATCATGCCGGTCGCGGTGATGCCATCGAGCGACGCCCCGCTTGCATGAATGCGGCGAGGATCCGAGCGGTCAGCCAGCATCAGATCCCCGGCGATTTGCATTTTCACGAAGCGATCGAAGGGCAAGTCGTCATTGAAGGCTCGGATCACCCAGCTCCGGTATTCGCCCGACTTGTCCACGCTATCGGCGTATCGCACCCCATCGAGCCAACGACGCCCCCACTGAACGCCGAACTCCGGGGAGCCAAGCAACCGATCGACGACCTTCTCATAGGCGTCGGGCGACTTATCCGAAACGAAACGGGCGATTTCATCGGGCGTTGGCGGCAGGCCCGTCAAGGCATAGGTGGCGCGGCGGAGCAGAGCATGTTTGTCGGCCGGGGCACTTGGTTCGCTTCCGGTTCGTTCGAGCCGGGCCAGTACAAAGCGATCAAGATCCTGGCGAACCCACTCCACGTTGGTTACTTTCGGCGGCGGCACGTTCCGCACCGGCTGATAGGCCCAGTGATTGCGATCCTCGCCGGTGATCCGAAATGCCTCGCGTCGCGGCGTCGGTGCGGCATCGGCACGAGGATCGGGTGCCCCCATGTCGACCCATTTCGTGAAATGCTCAATCACCTCGGCCGGCAAACGGCCCGACGGAGGCATCTCGTGCTTCAAGGCGGCGATCAACAGACTCTTCTTCACGTCGCCCGGAACGACGGCCGGACCGCTTTCACCGCCGGTCAGCATGCCTTGTTTGGTATCGAGCGCCAGGCCGGCCTTCAGCTTCCCCTTGCTCGCCGCCGCGGCCGAGTGGCATTCGTAGCAATGCTTGACGAGCACCGGCCGAATCGATTTCTCGAAGAAAGCCGCACCCGTATCAGTCGATTGCGCCGACACGCTGCTGGCAAGGTTCGCCGTTAATCCGACGGCAATCAGCGATAAGATGGCTAGTTCACGACACGGCATGCGGTCGCACTCCGAGAACTTCAAAAGGAGTCCAGGCGATAGGGTGAGGGAAGGAATTCGGCAGACAACGATATTACACTATTTCTTAGATGAATTATAGAACCTTTTGGAGCCCGAGGTCAGAACTCTCAAACCATAGGCCGGCATGTTCGCACAGGCTTGCCGCCGTCCGTAGTCGGGCGCGTGCCGACATTGGGTGGTTCACAGATGATAACCAATGCGAAAGCACTGTGCGAAAACGCGCACGCGGGCGTATTCATCTTTTCATCTGAGCCAGCGACGGAGATCAGCGTTCCCATAATTCTGTGCGTTAAGAATCAGCGGTATCAGTTCGCGAGGCCACTCGTTGCCCGGCATGCGATTTGCGATTGAGATACGGAGTTGTCGCCAATGCGGAGTTCGATCCACGGGAGACTTCTCATGAAAATTTTGGTTACCACACTGGTGTTCTCGGTTGCGATGATCGGATCGGAGACAAAGGCGTTGGCCGTTCCCGCTCCGGCACCATTGGACAAACTAGTGCCCGAGGCCGAATGGATCGTCATTGGCGAGCTCGGTCCGTTGCGGCCCGCCGCTCCGAACGACAAGATGGCTCGGCACGGAGATATTATTGTTAAAGAGGTTCTCAAGGGTCCGCCGCGCACCAAGAAGCCGCAACGGCTCACATTGTTCACGCTCGACCCGAAGCTGCTGAAAACCCGCGATGCACCAGTCGGCGTCATCATGTATGAGCCTGGCATAAGCGGCATTTGGTTGCTGGAACCGCTCGAGGACGGCGTTTACCAAGCCCGAAATCCCAATTCGTTCCTCCCATTGAAGCAACGCGCGGAAGTCGAGCGAGAACTGCCGATCGGCAAGCCGGCACCGCCCGCCAAGGGATTATCCGCGGTCTTGGTCGTCGCGCCGGACGGCACGGGTGATCACCGCACGCTGGGGGAAGCAATCGCTTCTCTTAAAGAGGGCGGCGAGATTCGCATTCGACCAGGGGTATATCGCGAAACCCTGGAGGTTGATAAATCTCTGACGCTCGTTGGCGATGGCCCGCTCGAAAAGATTGTCATCCAGTCCAAAAGCGGTGACTGCCTGCTCTTGGAGGCGAAGAAAGCGACGATCAAGCATTTGACCCTACAATGCGTAGCCGGCGCGGACAAGGAATTCTACGCGATCGATGTCGCCGCCGGAGAGGTCACCATTGAAGACTGCGACCTGAGTTCAAAATCCCTCGCTTGCGTGGGCGTTCACGGCAAAGATACGCGGGTGGTCATCCGCCAATGTCGAATCCATGATGGAAACGACGCCGGGGTTTTTGTCTACGAGGACGGCTACGCCGAGGTGGACGGAAGCGAGATCTTTGGCAATCTCAAGGGAAACGTCGTCGTCTGGGCGGGTGCGGAAGTCCAAATGCGGAAATGCCTACTCCACAGTAGTCCGGACGTCGGCCTCGATGTCCGCAAGGGGGGACGGGCGACATTGGTTGACTGCCAGATCAACCGGAACAAGGGTGGCCAGCTTAGCATTGCCCGCAAGGCGCGTGTCACTTTTGAACGATGTTTGATCGACGAGGGGCAGGCGAAGGAAGCGGGCAACAAGACGGAGAAGCCACTTCAGAAGAAGCGTGATCTAGTCGCCATCATCAAAGTGCTGGAGGATCCGCAAGCCAGCGATGATCAATTGAATCGGGCGATCTTCGAACTTGGCCCCGGAGATAAGGAAGCGGTTGCCGCGATTCAAGCGATGTTGAGTTCGCGAGATCCGGGCCGCCGCTCGCACGGCATTCATGCGGCCAACGCGGTGGGCGCGGTTGCGGAACCGGTCGTGCCTTCCCTTATCAAGATTCTGCGAGAGGACGAGAATTTCGTCCGCCAGTCGGGCGCGGCGGCTGCGATCGCGAGCACTGGGACGAGTGATGCCGATGCGATCAAGGCGTTAAGCGCTGCCCTCCAAGATGACAGCGCCATTGTCCGTGAAGTTGCCGCGGGTGCTCTGCTGAAAATCGGCCCTCCCGCCGCGAAGAATGCTATCGCTGATTTGAAACGGTGCCGTAAGGATATTGAGCGACGCGTTCGCGCCACGGCCATCGCCGCCGAGGCGGTGATCACGGGTGAACCGGAAGCACTGAAGGAAGTGATCGTTGCTTTGCCCGGTTTCGTTGGCAGCATGATCCTGTACGACCTGTCCCTTACCATCGGCATCGCGGGTGCGAGTCATCCGGACGCGATCGCGGCCCTGGAGGTCTTTACCGAAGTGCTCAATGATGACAAAGCGCCCGGTCGCGAAGGCGTTGCGTTCGCCTTGGCCCGTCTCGACCCGAAAACGACAGTACCCGCTTCGGCCATGCTCGAAAAAGCTCTCCATGACAAGGAACCCATGATTCGCTGGTATGCGGCCACCGCCTTGCTCCGCCAGAAGTCGGATCACGTTGCGGCGGCGAAAGCGTTCACGGCAGTATTGACCGAAGTCGTCAGTTACCATCAACAAAATCTGGGCGAAAAGAACTACCCTTTGAGGTTCCAGAGAGGGTTTTTTAGCGCGATCTGCGGTAGCCACCCCGGCCTGTCGGCAGAGGCTGTCCCCCTGTTGCGTCGAATCAGCAAGGAAGCGCCCGACGAGGCGAGTCGGCAGATCGCCGCCCAAGCCCTGACCAAGTTCAAGGAATAGCTGGGGACCCTATTTCACCACGCGCTGCACTTGTGGCTGATTATCGACCCAGCGTTTGAGCTGGAGATACCCTTCATCCATCGGTGAATAACGACGGCCGCCCTGGTGGCCGTCTTCCTGGCCGTCCTCGACGTTGAGCGGCTTGCGCAGGAGCTTGCTCTTGGGCAGGTTCGCGAGATCGACTCGTTTTTGCAACAAGCGATAATTGGTTAGCAAATCGGACGTGGCCATGTAGCCAAATTCATCGGCGGGCCGCAGAGTCAGCGATGGCACTTTGCCTGGGACTCCGTGGCAGGCCAGGCAACTTCGCGAGTCTTCGCGTTTCTGCCGCACCAGTTCGGGCATGACGTAATCGCGGAAATAGAGCATGTCGTCGATCTGTGCCTGGGCCGGTTGCGGTGTACCGTCGGCGGCGAAGCGGATCGAGGGGTCTTTCTCCTTGCGCAAAAGGTCGAGCAATTCCGGGACGAATTTCTCCGTCCCCTGCTTGAGAACGTTGGCCGCGGCCTTCTTTAACTCTTCGGACTTCTCGAACTGGGCAACCTTGCCGAGCGCCAGCAGCACTTCGGGATTACGGCGCAGAGCGGTCTGGTTCGCCATTCTCACCGCAAGTGCTCGCGTGGCGGGGTTGGCCTCGGGCCGAAGCTGGTCGAGATAAAGCTGCAATGCCCGATCCTTGATGGTCAGGTCCTCGGCTGGTAGCTCCGGATTGGTCGGGGTGGGTTGCTTGATTTTGGCCGGAGTTTTGGCGGTGTGGGTCAGCACCCAGCCGACGCTGCGAATCCAGAAGTGGGCCTCCAATGGATTGGACGTCTTGGCCGGGAAGTAACGGCGGAAGACTAAGTCGTGATGCAGATCCGGGTTGGTCGCCATGACGTCACCCATGCTGTCGGCCAGATACCAGGCGGCGTTCATTTGTTTCTCGGCCTCGGCCCGGCGAGCGGGGTCGGCGATCGTGGCGATCGCTTCGCGCGACTGGTAGTTGTCGAACTTCGGAATCAGGAGTGTGAAGAAGTTTCGCTGTTGCTCCTCGGTGGCGGGGATGACCCAGTTGACCTTCGACCACAGCCGCAAAATCGGGTCGGAGACCTGAGGCCGGCGCGGCGGTTCGAGTGCTCCGCGTTGCACTTGTGCCAGCTGCGGCTCGACCAGTTCCGGCACCGCGGCGAGCTTCACCGACCTTGGATCGCTGATGGCGTTGGCGGCGATATCTCGGAGCGATTCGGGGCCTTTCAGCGAGTAATTCAACACGAAATCGGTTAAATCACGATCGGGAACGCTGGAGGCGGCCTCGAGGCCGATGCGCACGGCGGCGAGATCTTGCTGGCCCGCAGCCGGTTCCAGGTAAGCGAGTACGGCTTTACCGAACAGCAGGCCGGCACCGGGCGTGGAATAGCCCATCTGGCCGGGGCCGCCGTCGCCGCCCGAGGTGGCGTAGAACGTGCTCGAGATGCCCACCAGTCGGCGGACAAGGCGATTGCGTGCCGCGGGTTCGGCCGTGTCGAGCCGATCGCTGAGCGTACTAAAGAGCGTGGCCAATTCTTTGTATTGGTGTTGGCCGGAACTGTTGGCCTTGTGACCATTGGCGATAAACAGGGCCTGGCTGGAATATCGCTTGCAATTTTCCGCGAGGGCATTGGTCTCCGTGCCTTCCAACAGGCGCACCCAGGCGGCATTGACGGCCGTGCGGATCGGCGGATTCCACACCCACCACTGCCAGGCGGCCTTGCTGGCCCAGGCCCGGACGGCGGGGTGCGGGTCGTCGTTCATGGCACGATCGAGAAGCTGGCCGAGTTTGGCCCAATCGACGCGCGAGCCGGACAGCACCGCGTCGGCACGCATGTTCAGAGCAATCATCAGGGATTCACGGGCATAATCGTCGCCCTTGGCCGCAATCTCATAAACCAGGTCCCAGCCTTTGTCATCAAGCAGCGTCTGCCGCAGACCCCAGACGGCCCCGTCGCGAACCATCTTGACCGAGTCGGACAGGCCCGCCTTCAAGATCGGCAAACCTGCCTCGGCGTGAAGAGCGCCCAGGCCGATCATCGCCCAGTAGCGCACTGCCGGGCTCGCGTGTTTGCCGGCCTCGAACAAGTGCTTGATGTTCTTTTCCCCGCCGTGAAGGGCCACTTGACGCAATTCAGCAATGGTGTTCGCAAGTGAAGAACGTACTTCTTTCTCGCCGCGAGGTTCTTGCTGGAGAGCGGGGTATAACCGCGACAAGGCGTGCAGGGCGTACGCGGACGTGACGAAGCCCGTTTGGGCCGCGCGGTTCCAGCGTCCGGACGGGTCCTGCATTTTCAGAAGAGCCTGCACGCCCTTGGCCACGACGGGATCCGTCTTGCTGCGCCCGGCGCTGGTTAGTGCCGTGATCGCCAGGGCCGTCGGTGCGGGGTCGGAGACGCCCTTTGGTTTGCCTTTGGCATCCGCTGGCCCAATTTCAGGGCTAAAGCCCCAGGAGCCGTCCTCGTTTTGCAATTTCACCAGACGAGCCTCGTCCTCGGCCAGTTGCTTCTTCACGTCAGTGATGAACTGCGCGACGGTCATTGCATTCACCGGCTTCTTGTCGACCTCGGCCGCCTTGCGAAGCTCGGCCTCAAATTTGCCGATCGGGAATAGGCGGTGGAAATAATCGAGCCGGAGGGCGACGTCGTCGGTGAATTGCGGCTTCACGGCCAGCACCTTACGCGCTTTGTCTTCCAGCATGCGGAAATACTTGGGGTCGTTTGATTTCTGCCACGCAGTTTGGAGAATCTCCGAGGAGAACACATAGACGACGACTTGGCCTACGTTCGAACCAGGGCCGGCAGCGTTGATGCCGCCCGGGTCGCCGGTCTGAAGGACGAAGTTGGCCGTGCGCGTCTGCATGGCCGAGTGCAGCTTGAGCGGAGGGAGCACACGCTCGGCATTGACGATGTTGAAGCCCGCGGCGCGCGTGCCGGCCGGGCCGTCGCCCGTGTCGAGCGGGGCGAGGCTGGTGTTGTTGGCCGCGTCTTTCAGTTCATTGGTCGGACGCAGGCACTCGTACATCACGTTACGCAGATGCCAGAAATTCTGGACGTTTTCGAGATTGTAGCCGTGCAGAAGCGGTACCGCGGGGCCCCAGACGCCCGATTGGGTGTGACAACTCATGCAGTTGGTGCCCAGCAGGTTGCCGGTGTCGCGGATTCGGCGATCGACGCTGGCACCGCGCGGGCGGTTCGTCAACCAGGCATCGACCTGGCCGATCTGTGTGTACATCCCCTGGCGGATCGCGAGACGCGGGTCCTCATAAGGGGCGGGCTTGAGCAAGCGCAACTGCAACTGATACCCGGGCGCGTTCGCTTCGACGCGAAGGAAATACGTTTCGCCCGGCTTGAGCGTCCGATTGATGTTGGCCCGATGCGGCTCATCCTGCTGGTGGACGCGTTCGTTGCTGTCCGCCCCGTCGCGGTACTCGGCCACTAGCAAGTTGCTCGCAATATCCGGCGTTTTTTTCGCGGCGGGATCGAGCCGATAGAAGCGAATGCGATGAGCGATCATGGGGTTGGGCATGCTCAACTGCGCGGTCAACATGCTCGGCCCGGTCCCCTTGTACTCAAGCCAATACCAATCGTCGACGCTCGCCTGGCCGACTTTGCCGTTGTCGAAGAACTCGAGTTCGTCGGCACCGCCCAGGATTTCCCAGGTGCGGACTTCATCGCCTTTGCCGGGCGTTAGTTCGATGGTTTGCGCAAGATCCGGGATGTCGTTCGGCTCGCGTTCCAGAATGGACCGCGCCGCAGTTTCGTCCTTGGCGTCGCTCGCCAGCGGCGTAACGCGGACGGTCATTGCCTCGGCCACCCCTTGTGGCCAGGGCGTCTTCTTCGGCAACGGCACCAGATTCGGGGCATTGCCTTTCTCCCGCCAGCGCGGGCTGGCCGAACCCACCGGGTCCTCGTCATCGACGGGGACCAAGCGTAGGGAATACTCGCCGTCGATCGGTGCGCGGTAAACAAGGTAGACGTCAGCATCAAGGGCGTGCAGCACCTTGCGCCAGCTAGCCGCTGCGGGAGCGCCCTTGGGTGCTTGCCACTCCACCGCGATCCGGCCGTTGACAGGCAACGACGCCGGCCGATCGATCCGCACGGAAATCTCCACGGTTTCCCCGGTCTTCAGATCATGATCTTTCCGCCAAACCGCCGATACGGCGACGCGTTCCTCTCCCGACTTGGCCGGATTGACGTCGCCTTGCGACGCCGAGATCGAGAACCACGCGAGTAGCCCGGCAGTGAGAACAGAAAGGGAAATCACAACGCGGGTCACGAGCGTCTTGGAGTTTGCTCGAATGGATACGCTTGGCATGGTCGGTCGCTTTCGGTGGGTAATCGTCAACGGGCGGTGGTAGGTAGGTTCGTGATGAAGTTGGGGAGAACTTCAGGAGGGATCGCTCTTACAAGTCTAACCATCTAAATGACGTTTTTCCAGTCCCGAAGGATCTGGCATTGGGCATTTCACTACAGAGACACCGAAA
>JAIOQJ010000374.1 GCA_021413475.1 Planctomycetota bacterium
GGGCGCAACCGAAGTCGCCGCCGCCGGTGCCGCGGCGGCACGTTTCCTGGGTTCCCCGCACGAAGGCGAGTTCGCCCTGCGGCGACTTGTTCGTCTTATCGGAATTGATTTGGGTGCCGGCCCGCTGATTTACCCCGAGCGCGATCCATTGAATCCAGCGTCGATCGCGAAATTTCTAGCCTCCGGCCAATAAGATGTGTTACCAATTACCAATCAGCACCACAATTTTCGTGCTCGCGAGGCAAATCAGTGTCCCGGAATTCGGATCTCGATTCCGTACCGGGGAGCGATCAACAGTAACTTTTCGATTTCTTCTTTGGTTGGCGGCAGAGCGGTCGAGGCTCCTTGTGCTAACGGCACGCCGACTTCGAAGAACATCAACTCCAAACCAGCGGGGGCGACAGAAATCAACATCTTCGCTGGCTTGTCGCTTTCGTTCCTGAAGGAGTGCGGAGTTCCGACCGGCATGTTGGCGAACATTCCTGCCGTCGCAACGATTCGCTCCTCGCCAATTTGGAAGGTAATCTCGCCTTCAAGTATGTAAAAGCCTTCCTCTTCTCGACTGTGGACGTGCGGGGGTGGCCCACCGCCCGGAGGAATGATGGCTTCCCAGGTGGCGTATTTGCCGTTTGTGTCTTCGCCGGTCGCCAGGAAGCGGTAGACGTCGCCGACAACGGCAATGGTATTGCCCTCGGTCGATTTTCGCAGAGTCGATGGGTACATCATGTTCGAGTTAGCCTACTTCATCGGGTGCTTCTGAAAGAATTCCCACATCAGATCATTGGCCGAAATATTCTTCGCGGACTTGCCCATAAAGCTCGCCGGCGGCGTCATGCCCGGCCAAGTGTGGCCGCCGTCCTCGATCTCGACCAGAATGACCTCGGCCCCATTCTTGCCACCTCCATAGAATTTTCGACGCACCTTCATGTCGTCGCCGTCTTTGGAGAGTGTATCGGACTTCGGCTTCTCGTCGCAACCATTCAGTGTTACCCAGGTCCGGATCGAGTCTTCGACCCCTTTCAATCTGATAAACGATGGCGATTTACTTTTCGTCGAGTCAAACGGCACGAAGGTATCCATCGTGCCATGAAAGTGAATAACGGGAACCGGTCGCTTCGGCTTGCTCTCCTCGATGGCGATTGTTCCTGCCACCGGTGCGATGGCGGCGATTCGGTCGGACAACTCGGCGGCCAGTCGGTAGCACATCATGCCGCCGTTGCTCATGCCGCAGGCAAAGACTCGCTTCTGATCGAACTTGACCACGGTGCCGAGATCGTCCAACAGTTTGCCGATGAAGGCCACGTCATCGGGTTTACTCGCGGCCATCTTTCCTTTGAAGCCGCCCGCGTTCCAGGTCAAGAATGGTCCAACACCCGTGCCGCTCGGATAGACTACAATAAAGCCTACTTCGTCCGACTTCTTGGTCAGGCCGGAAAACCAGACCATCATCGAACCGTTCATCGCCGCCCCGTGCAAGGCAAGCACCACAGGCACAGGCTTCTTTGGGTCGTGACCCTTCGGAATATGAACGAGGTATGTCCGCTTCTGATTGCCCGCCATCACGGTGCGAGTATGGTCGCCGGGGCCAAGGTGATCTGGGGAATTGGTCGGCGATTCTCTCAGCGGGCGATCTTGACCGAATAAAGTCGGCGTCATGATCCACAAAACGAGCATCGCTGACGTGGATTGGCCAGTGAAGAAATTGGTCAAGTTCATTCCTCCCTCATCTGCATCAGAATCGTAGTGACGGCAGGCCGCATCGATTACTCGGGCGGCGGAAGGAGGTACTTTTTCCTGTCCTTCTTGTTCCACAGGTAGTCGATGGTCAGTTGCTCGCCGGCGGCAATTTCTCTCTTCGCGCGGAACGTGATCGATTGCTTCCGCACATTCAGCCAGAACGACATGTTTGGATCATCCGAGTGATTGAAGAGCCCGCCGAAACCGAGGGGTATGGCGTTTGATTTCCCATTCTCCCCCCAGGCGAAAACATACGTCTGTAGCGTTGTGTCCTTGATTGCCTTCCAATCCTTGGCTGTCAGCGGAATGACTGGAGCAATCTCCACGATCGCTCCGCGGCGGATAGGAATCGTGGAATAAACTCCTCGACCCATGCCGGGATATGTTCTGAGAGCAAGCGTATTATTCATTGTGGTGGGTTCTGGAACTGAAAGCGGGGAAGTCTCTTAAACAAGTAATGATGTATCGCCAGGCATGGCACGATAATCGCCTCAATCGCACCTCTCTCACTTCATCAAGTGATTATTTCGGAGTCGGGGGCTTCTTGATTTCCTTCCATTCGATCGCAACCTCGGCAACCTCGCCCGACTTGACTTCAATGTCGCGTCGCTCTTGCAAACGGGTGTCCGGATGACGGAACCAGAGTGTGTGTTTGCCGGGCGGGACTTGCTTGAT
This sequence comes from Planctomycetota bacterium, assembly GCA_021413475.1. Lineage (GTDB taxonomy): Bacteria > Planctomycetota > Planctomycetia > Gemmatales > Gemmataceae > JAIOQJ01. Next base: position 2,413 of record JAIOQJ010000374.1, read on the forward strand.
GGTGAATTCACCTTTTTCATCGGTAATGGCGAACCACGGATGAGGGACCACGAACACCCAGGCCGACATCCATCCGTGTAATGTGCAGCCGACTTGAATCGGATGCTTTTCGGGAGCGAAGATCTTCTTGAGCGGCTGCGCGGCTGTCACAAAGACATTCATTTCGTTCGAGGGAGTCGCCGCGAACGTTCGCACGCTGTGATTGCAAATATCACTATTGTCAAATCGCACCTGCCGCCCGTGCTGGACGGCAACCATTCTCGGAATGAAGAGCATGTCCTTTTGATCGATAATTTCAGGTGGCTCGGCATCTTTTAGCTTTGGCTGAGTCGGAGCATCTTCAACGACCACAAACGTCCAAAGAAGCCCCTTGGACTTGGGGTGAACAATCAGGTCGTTATGGATGACCGATCCGCCGTCGCTTGTGGCAATCTTCCGGTCGGGCGGCACGATTCCCACAAACTTCACCGTGCCACGGATGGTTCCCGGTTTCTGCTCGGCTGCGGCGACGCCCATCGAAACGAAGAGGCCGACAGCGATCAAAGCGAACTGTTTCACGGCATCACTCCTTGGCGTTCCGTCTCGCAACTTCCTTTTCAATCATTCTATTTCGCACACCGGGCAACCAGAACGTCGCCGCGGCGTGAGCAAGGAGGCCGAGCCCCCATCCGAACAGTGGCCACAGGAACCAAAGATACCCGCTGGACGTGGCAAGGTTAATGATGATGAGTAACGCGTTCACGGCAAGATAGACCGCCAGATGGATATTAAATCCAAGACGGCCATTGACAACTTTCCTCGCACTAGCAGAATCGGCTCGATCGTTCATGCAGGCATTCCAATTAGTGAAACAAGAATCTTTGGGTGGTGGTTTCGATTATTCTATGAGTCTTTCAGCCGCGCTCATTTTTTGGAACATTTCCATTGCGTGCGGTTCGACATGAAGGCATACTGGCCAGTGGATCGATCCTGCCTGTGTTGAAACCGCTCGTCAAAGAATCCTACCGGGGCATCCCCATGTTCACGTTGAGCAATCCTACCTCTTCGCGCTTTTGTGACGGCGTGTCTCGACGCGACTTCTTGAAAGTCGGCGCGCTGGGCGTCAGCGGCCTGACGCTGGCCGATGTGCTGCGTGCCCGGGCGGCGACGGGTCGAAATTCGACCAAGTCCGTCATCATGGTCTACCTGCCGGGCGGTCCATCTCATCTCGACATGTACGATCTGAAGCCGAATGCCCCCGTCGAAGTTCGCGGCGAATTCAAGCCGATCGACACCAACGTGCCCGGCATGCGCGTTTGCGAATTGCTGCCGCTCCATGCCAAGATTGCCGACAAGTTCGCCATCGTCAACGGCCTGCAGTGCATTGATACGCACAGTGCCGAGTTGCTGATGCGCGGGCACCTGGGCGGGCCGGTCAAGCGGCCGGTCTTCGGATCGGTCATCAGCCGGTTGCACGGGAGTGCCGACACCAATGGAGTGCCGCGTTACGTCGCTTTGGGCGGCGAGAATGGCTCCGACCCGGGCGACCCGAGCTACCTGGGCACAGCTCATCGTCCGTTCAAGCCGGGCGGCGAAACGATGAACAGTCTCAGCCTCGTTCGCGGAGTCAGCCCCGAGCAATTGACTGATCGCAAAGTGTTGTTGAAAAACTTCGACAGTGTCCGCCGCGATCTGGATGCGAAAGGTGAGATGGCCGGCGTCGATGCCTTCACCCAGCGAGCGCTGGAGATCATTACCTCGCCGAAAGTGCGGGAAGCGTTCGATGTCAGCAAGGAACCGAAGGCCCTTCAAGATCGTTACGGCACGGCTAAGAGGCTGCTGCAAGCGTTGCGGTTGGCCCAGACCGGGGTTGCCGTGGTGACCGTGTCGGTCGCGGGCACGGTGTTACCCGTCGGCGATTGGGATACGCACGGCAAGAACGATGGCCGCAAGTTCGGCCAGTTTGAAGATTACCGCCAGCGTCTGCCGGTCTTCGACAAGGTGATCCACACCTTCCTGACCGACTTCTACGAACGAGGTCTCGATAAAGACATTGCCATCGTAATTTGGGGCGAGTTCGGCCGCACGCCGAAGATCAACAAGGACGGCGGCCGCGATCACTGGGCACCGGCCGGGCATGCCATGGTCGCGGGCGGCGGCTTCCGAATGGGACAAACAATCGGCGACACGGGTCCGCGCGGCGAACGGGAGAGAGGCCGAAGCACACCGTACACTCCCGCCAACATGCTGGCGACCCTCTACCGTTTTCTGGACATCGACCCCGAGGCGACCCTTCCGGACTTCACAGGCAGGCCCGTCTATTTGCTCGATACACGCGAGCCAATTGACGAGTTGATCTGAGGACAAATGACAGGCGAGCCGAGCCGCGTATGCGGAGTCATTTCAGGAGAGCGAATGGCGCGGATCGCCGAAACCGCTTGAACCGCACGAAACCTGCGAACTGTTTACGCAAGAGCTTCAGCCATCGGGGCGAACAGTGAATCGCCGAAGGCTTGGAGTTTCAGTTGAGGATATTGGCGCTTCAGATAGCGGATGCTGAATTCGTCTTCGACGAGTACCACCCAGCGGTTGCGATGGTCGGTCACTAGACGACTTCCCAACGACAGATTCGGTGACGTGGCGATGGCCTCGGAAGCGCCAATCCACGCCCCGGCCTTGAACGGCATGGGAGCAATCTCCGCTTTCACCCCGTATTCGGTTTCCAGGCGATACTTCACTACATCGAACTGAAGGACGCCGACGGCCGCCAGGATCGACTCGCGACTGTTCGCCGGATCGATGAAAAGCTGGATCGCCCCCTCGTCGGCCAATTGTGCCAATCCTTCGGCCATTTGCTTGCGGCGTCCGTTGTCCGGGCAGCGAGCCATCGCGAAACACTCCGGGCTGAATTGTGGCAACGCCTCATATTCAATGGGCGGGCCGACGCATACAGTATCGCCCAAACGCAAACCCTTGGTGAACGCCAGCCCGATCACGTCGCCCGGATAGGCGATCTCGAACGCTTCCCGCTCACGGGCAAAAAGGGTGTGAGCCGATTTGAACCGGAGCCGCTCGCCGCTTCGCGTCACGACAGGTTCCAGGTCCGGTGTGAAGCGGCCGGAGCAAACGCGAACAAATGCGACCCGGTCCCGATGCTTGGGGTTCAGGTTGGCCTGGATCTTGAACACTTGCCCGCTGAACTGTTCGCTGTCGGCCGAGACTTCACCCTGAATGGTCCGACGCATGCCGGGCGGAGGGGCGAGCGTCAGGAAGGCGTCCAGGAATGGCTCGATGCCATAATTCGTCGCCGCGCTGGCGAACAGCACGGGCGTCTGGCGGCCGGCCAGGAATCGCGCCATGTCGAACACCTCGCCGGCACCGTCAAGCAGTTCCAAATCTCCAGCCGTCCGGGCGGCAATCGCTTCCGATGTCGCCACGGGCAATTCCGACATGCTCACCCATCGGCTCGGCACAATCACCGATCCTTGCTCGCCCGGTGAGAACAACCGCACTCGGCCGCTGGACCTTTCAACCACACCCTGAAAATCCGGCCCGAGGCCGACGGGCCAGTTGATCGGCGCGGTCTCAATTCCCAGGTCGCGTTCGATCTCGGCGAGCAAATCGAGTGGATCTTTCCCGAGGCGGTCCATTTTGTTGATAAGCGTCAAGATCGGGATACGCCTGGAAGCACACACTTTGAATAATTTGCGGGTCTGCGTTTCGACCCCGTTCGCCACGTCCAGAACCATGACGGCACAGTCGGCGGCCGCCAGCGTGCGGTAAGTGTCCTCACTGAAGTCCTGGTGGCCGGGCGTGTCGAGGAGGCCGAGACGATAGCCGCGATACTCGAAGCCCAGGGCCGTGGACGAAACCGAGATGCCCCGATCGCGTTCCAACGCCATCCAGTCCGAGGTCACGGCACGCTGGGTCTTACGACCGCGGACGGCCCCCGCGACTTCGATCTGCCCGGCATACAGCAGGAGCTTCTCGGTAAGCGTGGTCTTGCCCGCGTCTGGGTGCGAAATGATCGCGAACGTCCGCCGTCGGGCAATTTCTTCCCGCATTTGCTGAGCAACCTCATCCAAAACGGACATCTCGACGGCCTCTCTGGTTATGAACTCTTTTTCCAACCATGATTGGGTGAACAAATAATGGAGGAGATAGCGCGAGCGATTACGCTAACGCCACGACGAAGAAACCGAAAAAAGGATCAAGGTGGAGAGACTTTAGAAGTGATCGCTTGCATCGTGAATGAACTCAGCGGATTAATCAGTTGGACGTAGGGAAAGATTACGAGAATGATCACTTACCGGCAACGTTCGCGCCTCAGCCGGCAAAAGCCGCGGTTGTTGGGGGAGACTGATTCGAATCGATTTCATTTTGTCGGTTCCGGACTGGACTTTTAATCGTTAATCGACGATAATGGATATAGGAGCCGACCATGAACCGCCGTAAGAATAAGTGTGAGCCCTGTTCGCCGGAATCGGTCGTCTCGTCCAATGATGACGAGGCGCTCGCTAAACTCGCCTGGGCCATCGCGCACCCGGCTCGGGTTCGTTTGCTGCGCCTGCTGATTGCCAAGTCGAACTGCGTCTGCGGTGAACTCGTCGAGCTGATGCCGCTCTCGCAATCGACGGTCTCCCAGCACCTGAAGATCCTGAAGGAAGCGGGAGTCGTTCAAGGCGAAATCGATGGTCTCAAGGTCTGCTATTGCGTGAACAAGGCAGGTCTCGCCCGGCTCAAAGAACTGGTCGCCGAGTTGTAAGACTGATTCTTGGTCAAATAAATCGTTCATCGAAGATGAACATCGGAGGGACAATGACCACGTTACAAGTGTTCGACAAACCGATGTGTTGCTCGACTGGAGTTTGCGGCCCGCAAGTCGATCCGGTGCTGCCAAAGTTCGCTTCGGATCTGGCCTGGTTGAAGGACCAGGGCATCGCGATCGAACGTTTCAATCTGGCTCAGCAACCGCAAGCGTTCGTCAGTAATCCGGACGTCAAGGAAGCGATCCAGTCGAACCATGAGCAGGTTTTGCCGCTCATCCGGGTCAATGGCGAGATCGTCAGCAAAGGGGAATACCCTTCTCGTGGAAAACTCGCGAGTTGGTGCGGTGTGTCGTTGCTAACTCCTCTGACAGTGAACGAAGCCACCAGTGGCTCGTGTTGCGGCCCGACGGGTTGCTGCTAGCCCAACCCGCCCTGGAGTTTACAGATGGAGTTTTTGAACAACCCGACTCGCGTGATGTTCTTCACCGGCAAGGGCGGGGTCGGCAAGACCTCCGTGGCCTGCGCCACGGCCGTGAAACTTGCCGATGCCGGGAAGCGGGTGTTGCTCATCAGCACCGACCCGGCGTCAAACCTCGACGAAGTGCTTGGCGTGAAGCTCGGCAACGCACCGACCGCCGTCCCCGGCGTGCCGACCTTGAAAGCCATGAACATCGACCCGGAAGCGTCAGCCAAGGCTTACCGGGAGAGCATGGTCGCCCCCTATCGCGGCGTGCTGCCCGATGCAGCCGTCGCCAGCATGGAGGAACAGTTCTCCGGCTCGTGTACCCTGGAGATCGCGGCATTTGACGAATTCGCCCGATTGCTGGGCGGAACCGGCACGATGACGGATTTCGATCATGTTTTGTTCGACACCGCCCCGACCGGTCACACGCTCCGACTGCTTTCTTTGCCGTCCGCCTGGGACGGCTTCCTCAGCAAGAACACAACGGGTACTTCGTGTCTCGGGCCGCTCGCAGGTCTGCAAGCCCAGCAGAAACTCTACGCCGACACCGTGATGGCCCTCGGCGATTCCAAGACGACAACCCTGGTGCTGGTCGCGCGGCCGGATGCCGGGGCTCTCCGCGAAGCGGAACGAACCAGCGGCGAACTATTCGCCCTGGGTGTCCGCAATCAGCATTTGGTGATTAACGGCGTCTTCCACGCCAGCGTCCAAGCCGACGCGATAGCGGCCGCAATGGCGAAGCGGGCCGAGGATGCCGTGTCGCTCATGCCGGCCGGATTGACAAACCTGCCGCGGACGATGATCCCGCTCGCTCCGCACGGGCTGGTCGGGATCGATGCCATCCGGGCAATCGGCGCGGAAAGCAACAGCGTGATTTCGGCACACGCGGGTAAACTCGCAACCGAGTTGCCGACACTTGGCGAACTGATCGACGATCTGGCCGAGCACCGACACGGTGTCATCCTCACGATGGGCAAGGGGGGCGTCGGCAAGACGACTGTGGCGGCCGCCGTGGCGGTGGCTCTCGCCGACCGGGGCTTTCCCGTTCACCTGAGTACCACCGATCCGGCCGCTCACATCGCCGCGACAATGAACGGGACGGTAGCGAATTTGACTGTCGGACGCATCGACCCGAAGGCCGAAACCGCAGCCTATTCCGCTGAAGTGCTTGCGACCGCCGGTAAGGACCTCGACGCTCAAGGCCGGGCGATGTTGGAGGAAGATCTACGTTCCCCGTGTACGGAAGAGATTGCGGTATTCCGGGCATTCGCGAGCGCGGTGGCAAAAGGGGAAGGCGGATTCGTGGTGCTCGACACCGCCCCGACCGGGCACACAATCTTGCTCCTCGATTCGGCGCTCGCCTATCACCGCGAGGTCACTCGGCAATCGAGCGGAATGCCTGAATCGGTGGAAAATCTGCTCCCCCGGCTTCGCGATCCGGCCTTCACTCGGGTGCTCATCGTTACGCTCCCGGAAGCCACTCCGGTTCACGAGGCTGCCAAGCTTCAATCGGACCTGAATCGTGCCGGTATTTCCCCATTCGCCTGGGTGATAAACCAGAGTTTGACTCCACTCGACGTGACGGATCCGGTATTGACTTCACGTCGAGATCACGAGGCTCGTTACCTTCGTGAAGTGGTGGACGTTCACGCCAGTCGAACCGCGTTGATCCCTTGGCAAGTTGAGCCGCCAGTCGGTCCGAATCATTTGCGTGAGTTAGTCGCCGACACCTCCGCGCCGAGGATTCTAGACGGGGCATTGTTATAAGGTTTGGTGGCCCACGATCGTGGGCCATGTCCCAACGTGACAATATTCCGCCCTAAAGACCTGCCTAAGCCGTGGACGGATTGGCAGCCAACTTGGGAAAAAAAATCGATCGAGCGCCGCTTGGTCGGCTAGCAGTTTCGCCCCTCGCCTTCGGTCGAGCATTTCTGCTTCGGGTGATTCATTTTTTCACAGGAACCCACGTAATCCTTGGGGGTCGGCCGCAAGGGACCTTGCCCCGTTTCCCACCATTGCGTCATGTCACTCAAGGCCGCAGAAGTTGCAACAACCCGCTATTGGCCGAATGGAATAGCCCAGAAACGTTCGGGTTGAAGTCTCAGAATCGATCCATCCATGCCTTCCACCACAGCGTCTGTATTGCGCTATTTCCCTATTCATCCACCGCCAATTTCATCTCCGTGCTTTCCTGGCCGCTTCAGCCGACAGTAATGCAATCCTCGTTCTTACAAGACAGGTGAGCGCTTCTTACAAACTGAAAGAGACTGGCGATAGAATTCGGGAAGTCTGTTTTCGACAAAATTCCCCAGCAACGAGCCAGTTCCGTTGAACGGGCTCGACTTCAGCGCTCTGATGGCACGTCGATTGCTTACTGTCAATCGAGCCGATCGATGGCTCTTGAACAGAACTCTCACCGTCTTTCACGGAGGAAAGAATAAATGACTGATAGCACACTGTCGTGGCCCTGGGACGAAACGTGGTTCGACATTGGCGGCGAAGGTTGAACGTTTGCGATCCAGATGCCGGGTCTGGGAAATAACCAGGCCCGGCAACGCCGCACGCAAATTCCTTGAGTATTCCCCCAAGGTCGATTAGCTTGGGCTACAATCGCTTTCATGGCCCTGTAGTTCCGATTTCGGCGAGGGGATTCGTCGCATGTCTCGATTCCTGCTGCTGGGTGCCGTTGCCGCGATTGGAGTGTGGTGCTGGCAATCTCGAAATGACACATCGCCATTGGCCGGTGCCCCGGCCGAGTCAGCACCGGCTCAGAAGCCATACGGCATCGCCAAACGTATTCCATGGAGCACTTCGCGAGTCGTCGGTTCGCCGGAACCGCCGTCGCCTTACCAAGTACGGCGGGACTTTACCGATCTGAAAACGACGCTGCCGATGGCCGTGGCTCATGAACCGGGAACCGATCAATTACTGCTGATTAATCAACTCTGGCCCTGGGTCGGGCCCGGGCGTATCACGCGAATCGCCGATGACGGTAAAGGCGACAAGACGAGCCTACTGCTTAGCCTCGATCGCACCATCTACGGCGTCGCCTTTCACCCCGATTACGCGAAGAACGGCTACCTATATGTGGGCGGCAACGGGCCGAGCACGGAACAAGACCGCGACTTGCCGGGTCGGCGCTTTCGACCCGAAGACGTGAAGATGACGCGAATCTCGCGCTTCACCGTCGAGCGCAAGCCGCCCTTCGCGTGCGATCCTGCCTCGGAAAAAGTCATCATCGAATGGCGTTCCAACGGACACAACGGCGGCGATCTTGCGTTCGGTCGGGACGGGATGCTCTATATCTCCTCAGGCGACGGGACCTTCGATTCCGATACCGACATCGTCGGCCAGGATCTAACGAAGTTGACCGCTAAAGTGTTGCGGATCGACGTTGATCGACCGGCGGCGGAACGGGCCTACGGGATTCCGAAAGACAACCCATTCTTGAATGTCAAAGATGCGCGACCGGAAACGTGGGCGTACGGCCTACGCAATCCGTGGCGTTTGCACATCGACCGCAAATCCGGCGATCTATGGGTCGGCCAAAACGGCCAGGACCTGTGGGAACAAATCTACCTGATCGAACGCGGGGCCAACTACGGTTGGAGCCTCTTCGAAGGAGGCCATCCGTTCTTGCCGAATCGAAAGCAAGGGCCAACGCCGATATCGAAACCGATTGTCGATCATCATCATTCCGAGGCCAGGTCCATCACGGGCGGCTTGGTCTACCAGGGTTCAAAACTGCCAGAACTTCAGGGAGCCTATATCTACGGCGATTGGTCGACCGGGCTCATCTGGGGCCTCCGTCACGAAAAAGGCAAAGTCACCTGGCACAAACTGTTGGCCAACACCACGCTGCAAATCACCGGTTTCGGCACGGATTCGAAGGGTGAGTTGCTGATCGTCGATTACGGTGGCGGGCTCTATCGACTCGAACCCGCCCCAAAGGACACGATACCAGCGGCCTTTCCGACTCGATTGAGTGAGACCGGCCTTTTCAAATCGGTCAAGGATCATCAGTCCCAACCCGGGTTGATTCCATACTCAGTCACCGCCCCGTTGTGGTCGGACGGTGCGGAAAAGGAACGCTTCATTGCCATCCCGGGAATGGGCCAGATCGATTTCACGGCCGATCGCGGTTGGGGATTTCCGGAAGGGACGGTGCTGGTCAAAACATTTTCACTCGCTGGCAAGAGGATCGAGACGCGCCTGCTCACCCGGCAACGCGGCCAGTGGGCCGGCTATACCTACATCTGGAACGATGAACAAACCGATGCGACGCTGGTTCCAAGCGTCGGCCAGGATCGTGTCTTCACGATCGCGGACCCCGATGCCAAAGACGGCAAACGGCAGCAAACCTGGCATTATCCGAGCCGCGTGGAATGCCAGATTTGCCACAGCCGGGCCGCCAATTTCGTGCTGGGGTTGACGACCCTGCAGATGAACAAAGACCACGACTTCGGCGGAGTCACCGACAACCAACTTCGCACGTTCGAACACCTGGAGATGTTCCGCGTCAGCAGTCTCGAACGCTTTCTGGAATTGAAGAAATCGGTCGATTCACCGTATTTGACGCGAACATTTGACGCGATGGAAGATGATCATCGCAAGAAGCCGACCTTCGAGCGAACGCTACCCCGGCGGCCGGAGCAATTCGCCAAGCTCGTCGATCCGATGGACGCGAACACGGATCTAAGTGCCCGTGCTCGTTCGTATTTGCACGCGAACTGTTCGCAATGCCACGTCCGCGCGGGCGGCGGCAACGCCCTGATCGATCTGGAGTTCTCGACGCCACTCGAAAAGACCCGCTTGATCGGCGCGCGGCCGCAGCATCAGGGTCTCGGCATATCTAACCCGCGGTTGATTTCTCCGGGCAAGCCGGAGGACTCGATCCTTTATCGCCGCCTGACGCAACGCGGCCAGGGTCAAATGCCGCCGCTGGCGACTTCGGTCATCGACAAGCAAGCCGCCAAGCTCTTGCATCAATGGATCGAGTCGATGAAGTAGCCGCATTGCACGTTGTTCACATACTTACCCGCATCGAGTATCTCTAAACGCCTGCCCACGCCGTGGAAGGACTAGCGGCGAGTTTGGGTACAAATCGTTCGAGCGCCGCTTTATCGGATAACAATTTTTCCACTTGCTTTAGATTGAGTCTCATCACGCCGGCGGTCCATTGGACGGCCTTTTGCTCGGAGATGAACTCGCCCGTCTTAATGCAATGGCTCGTGATGCACTTCGTAACAAGTTCGTTTCTTTTCTTGTTCAAAGCTGCTTCTTCGGGCGATTCCTTTTTTGCCTGTGGGGCCGGTGCGGTCGTGGGGGTGGGGCGCAATGGTACTTCCCCGGTTTGCCACCAATGTTTCGCATCTTCCGCGGCGATTTTCATGTCGAGGCCACGATTCCGCGCTCCAAGTTTGCACATCAGAATCGGCGTCGCGAGCGATTTTGGATTCAGAATCTTTGCATCGAGTGTGCGTTCGACGTCTCGAACTTTTGCCATGGCCGCACTCTCGGTTGGAACGTCCTGGCGAAACTTGACCACCTCTTCGCTGATGTACAAATAGCCCGTGCCACGTGAAATGACGGCCCCTGGCTCGCCACACGGGCAACTATCGTCCGAACAGATGCCATCGCCTTTTGGTCTGGAACACTCGAAATGTGTCGCTTTCGCCGCTGGACGCGTTGGCGTGCTGGCTTTCTTGGAAGCGGCAGCTGGTTCTGGCGAGTAGCGGCGATCGATCTCGTGGACGAGGTCGTCGTGACTTGCCGAAAGCGTATCGAGCTTCAAGTTGAAGATAAACTTGAGCTTTTCGATCGTGGTTTTTGGCGTCCCCTCGGGCACGGCGATCAACAGTTTGTCGCCGTTGCGCTTGATGGGGAGCACGCACTCGTCTCGGGCGAACGATGCCGGAATCAAATCGAGGGTCTCACGAGCGATATCCAGATCGCTCAATGCGGACCTGCGCGGTGCCGGTGCCGCGATCTCCTCCATCGCCACAAAGATGGAAGCGCACTGCTTGCACTTGATCTTCCTCCCGATGTACTGTTCGGGAATATTGCCGGACTTTCCACACTGAGAGCAAGACACCGTCGGCATGGCGGGACTCTTTCTGTGCGAAGGAATCGGAGAGGTTTGTATTGTGGACTTCCAGTTCCGAAATTGCAAGCGTGTGCCCTATCCCACGGGTGCGCGAGAGGATTTGGGCAGTCGCGGAGCATAGGATCGAATCGCGCAAACGCAAATGAAATCTTGGGATTCCGTTGCTTGGCTTCTGCGTTGCAAAAGGGCCGGAATGCGTTGCAAAACGGCACCCTTTCGTTGCAAACGGGCTCTCTTTCGTTGCAAAAGGCCCCTCTTTCGTTGCAAAACGGCCTGAATGCGTTGCAACAAGTGGCCCATTCGTTGCACGGAGGTGTCCGAAATTGATGCAACGAATCGGAACGGCACTCGCGTCAACTCTATTCATCGAATCGGCACCTGGGCGGTGAAATTGCCATGATCCGTTGGCACCCCCTAACCGGTGCCCAGTCGCTGGAGGCTTTTCTGGCGGTATTCGATCAACAGGCAAATAGCTGAAATGTCCTGATCAAAGTGATTGCCTACATCGAAGTGACGATCGAGGCGGCGGCGTGAAAACATTCAGCACCGCCCTCCCCACCATTTCACCGGTCAATACTGTTTCGTGATCGGCGGCATGGCGGCAATGAGGCTGCCGTCGCCGTCTACTTTCAGAAGATAACTATTGGAAATCCGAACGGAGACGGCGCTCGATCCAACGTATATGTTCACTCGGTAATGATCTTTCCAGACCTTGCGGACTTGCACGGTGCGCAGGTCGGTCGGCTTGCCCAGGGCCTGGATTACCTGCTCTTTGATTCG
>JAIOQJ010000375.1 GCA_021413475.1 Planctomycetota bacterium
CCGCGTTCCTCGATCAAGTCGCCACCTTCCGCGTGATAGTTCCTCGCGCGAAGGTGGATTGTCCCAAGCTGCCCGTGCAGAATTTCATCGACCCGCTCGTCGATGCCAAGCTTCGCAAGCTGAACATCATGCCGTCGGGGACGATTGACGACAACACCTTCATTCGCCGTGTGTTCCTTGATGTTATCGGCACGCTGCCGACCCCCGATGAAGTTCGGGCTTTCCTCAAGGATGCCAGCCCCGACAAGCGGGACAAACTCGTCGATAGCCTGCTCGCACGGCCGGAATACGCCGATTTCTGGGCCTCGAAATGGTCCGATCTTCTGCGTGTGGATCGCTCGATCCTGGGCCACAAACGGGCGTATGGGTACTATCGCTGGATCCAGGAGAGCTTCATCGAGAACAAGCCATTCGATCGCTTCGCGCGGGAAGTCGTGACGGCCGAGGGCCCGCTCGATGAAGTACCTGCCGCTAACTTCTTCCGAGTCCATAGTAAGCCGGGCGAGGCCGCCAGCGCTATCTCGCAGGTGTTCCTCGGCATTCGCATCGCCTGTGCTGAGTGCCACCATCACCCGTTTGATCGCTGGGCTCAGGACGATTACTACCGGATGAACGCCTTCTTCACGCCGGTTGCGCTGAAGAAGATTGGCGCCATTGAAGCGATATCCGCCACTGGTTCTTCGACGGCCCGCAACCCGCGAAGCGGTGAAACGCTCTTTGCGTTACCGCTTGGCGTGGCACCGCCGGTGGTCGACGATTCGGCACCCAAGACAAAGCCTTCACCCAACGACGCGACCGGCGATCAACGCAAGGCGCTGGCCGAGTGGATGGTCTCGCCGAAGAATCCGTGGTTTGCCCGCAATGTCGCGAACCGCTACTGGGCCCATTTCCTGGGTCGCGGCATCATCGAACCGGTTGACGACGTGCGAGCCACCAACCCGCCGACCAATCCAGAATTGCTTGAAGCGTTGGCCAAGCACTTCGATGAAAGCAAGTACGACCTCAAGAAATTGATCCGAGCGATCGTTCTTTCCCGCATTTATCAGACTTCCTCCAAACCGAACGATACGAACGAGCGGGACGAACAGAATTATTCACGGGCCCTCTTTCGCCGTGTCGATGCCGAAGTGATGATGGACATGGTGTGCCAGACGCTCGGCGTGGCCGAGAAGTACGACGGCTTCTCCGATAACACTCGGGCCATCCAACTCTGGGATAGCAAGGTACGCCACTACTTCCTGAAGACCTTCGGCCGGCCCAATCGCACCAGTTCCTGCGAATGCGAGCGGAACGACGAAGTAAATATCGCCCAGGTGCTGCATCTGTTGAATTCGGAGACCGTTTCCTCAAAATTACAACATGAGTCGGGCACCGTGTCGCGGTTGCTCCGCGACTTCGCTGAAGATGGAAAACTGATCGAAGAAATGTACCTGACCTTCCTGTCTCGTTCACCGACGGAGACGGAGAAGGCCAAGATCCTCGAGCACGCCAAGAAGCTGGGAGCCGGCAAACGGCGGCAAGTGTTCGAGGATGTCGCCTGGGCGCTCATTAATACCAAAGAGTTCATCTTCAATCACTGAAGATGCCTTCGTTCGAGGAGCCGTTCGTGATACGAAGTAACGCATTCTGCGATCACTTGCCCCGCCGGGATTTTCTGCGCATGGGCACGGCCGGCTTCTTCGGCGCGACCCTCGGGCTGCCGCAATTGCTGGCGGCCGAGAAGGCTCGCGTCGCGCCGACCAAGGACATCTCCTTCATCTATGTTTTTCTCAAGGGCGGTCTGAGTACCATCGACACCTTCGATCTGAAGCCCGATGCCCCCGCCGAGTTCCGGGGTGAATTCAACCCGATCGTTTCCAACGTGCCGGGCATTCAGGTGTGCGAGCATCTGCCGAAGACTTCGCAGATCATGGATCACTTTTCGCTCCTCCGTTCGTTCCGGCACCACAATTCGGACCACGGCCCGGCCGACCATTACATGCTCACCGGCTATTTTCCGCTGCCTGGCTTCAACGGAAACGTGACGCCCAACAATCAGCGGCCGTCGTTCGGCTCGGTGATTGCACGCAAGCTCGGGCCGCGCGGCTCGGTCCCGCCGTACGTCGCCTTGCCGAAAATGCACCCGAGCGGTGGCTCGTCGTATCTCGGGGCTTCAGCCGCTCCGTTCACGATTGATGCCGATCCGAACGCGCCGAATTTCTCCGTCCCCGATATCCTGCCCCCGACGTCGATCTCCACCGATCGGCTCGACAATCGGCACCAGATCCTCGCCGACCTGGACCGCTATCAGAAATCCGCGGAAACCCGTGCGAATCACCACGTCGAATCGCTTGACGTCTTCCAGCGCAAGGCGTTCGAACTGATGACCTCGCCGGCCGCGAAGAAAGCATTCGACATTCACTCCGAGCCCGCGAAACTCCGCGATGCCTTCGGCCGCAACTCGCTTGGCCAGTCGTGCCTGATGGCTCGAAGGCTCGTCGAAGCGGGCGTCCGCTGCGTGACTATCGACCATAGCAACTGGGACACCCACGACGGCAACTTCCGCACGCTCAAGGATTCCCTGCTGCCGCAGTTCGACCCGGCCATCTCCTCGCTGTTCCGCGATCTCAAGGAACGCGGCATGCTGGAGACCACGCTGGTGGTCGTCACTGGCGAATTCGGCCGGACTCCTCGGATCAACAAGAACGCCGGCCGCGATCATTGGGGCCCGTCGTTCACCGTGCTGGTTGGCGGCGGCGGCGTGAAGGGTGGCCGCGTGATCGGCAAATCGAATCCCCGCGCGGAACGGCCTGACGCCGAACCCCTCGGGCCCGAAGATTTGGCCGCGACCATCTTCAAGCAGATGGGCATCGACCCGAAGACCGAATTCCACACGCCGGACGGCCGGCCCATCGCCATCGTGAACAACGGCAAAGTCATCAACGATATTCTCTGAGTCACTCATGCACGCGAACGCTTCGAGAATCGTCGCCGCTTTTTTGCTCTTCACCGTGGTCAATGCCGTGCGGGCCGACCCGCCGCTCGCCATGTATCTGTTCCCCGCCGGCGGCCAGCGCGGCAAGAGCGTCGATGTTCTCGTCGGCGGCTGCAATTTGAATAAGTCGTGCGGTTTTGAAGTCCTCGGCCCTGGGATCACCGGGCCGGTCGTTGTCAAGAGCGTGGCCAGCCCCGACTTCGAAGGCCCGCTGCTGCCGATCCCGGAATCGCAACGGGCAGAAGACTATCCGAAGACGATGGCGGCCGCTCTGAAGATCGCCTCGGATGCCCCGACAGGCAACCGCTTTGTCCGCCTCTGGACCTCGCAAGGGGTCACTTTGCCGATGACTTTCGTGGTCGGCGATCTTCCCGAAATCACCGAAACCGAAATCGATGGCTCACCCATCCCCGTTTTGGTCGAACCGCCCGTCACCGTCAACGGTCGAATCTATCCGCGTTCGAACGTCGACATCTGGACGGTTCGCCTCAAGCAAGGGCAGTCGCTGACGTGTGCGCTGGCCGCTGCGTCGATCGGCTCGCCGCTGGAAGGGCGTCTGGTCGTTCGCGATCCGCAAGGTCGTAAAATCGTCGAAAGCCGCGATGGTCTGCGGACTGATCCGAAAGTGCGTTTCGTCGCTGCTGCCGCGGGCGATTATCAGATTTCTCTTGGCGACATGCGGAACGACGGCGGCCCCGCTTATGTCTATCGTCTGACACTGGCCACGGGGCCGGTTGTCGATCGTGTCTTCCCGCTGGGCGGTAAACGCGGCGAGAAGACGTTGGTCCGGCTGTTCGGCCAGGACGTCCCCGTCGAACCAATCGGAATCACGATTCCGAAAACGTCCCCCGCGAGTTTCTCGTCGCGCTGGAAAAATTCCGCAGAGTTCCGGCTCGATGCCGACGATCTGCCGGAATTCATTGAGAAGCCGGGCGTGGAGAATGAGTTGCCCGCGATACCTGCCGTGGCGAATGGCATCATCAGTGCCGCGAATGAGATCGACACCTGGAACTTCCAGGCGACCAAGGGCGAAACGTTCGAAATCAATTTGCGAGCCGAGCGACTGGGTTCGCCGTTGCTTGGCGTACTGACAGTTCGTGACGCCGCCGGCAAGACGCTCACGCAGGCCGAAGGGGCGACCACGATTGATCCGACGCTTCGCTTTATCGCTCCGGAAACCGGAAAGTTCTCCGTCGCCGTGCAGGATCGCTTTCAGGCACGCGGTGGACCGGACTTCGCGTATCGCTTGCGAATTGATCGGCCGGCGAATGACTTCGAATTGCAGATCAACGTCCCGTCGCTCACCATAGTGCGTGGCCAGCAGGCTCCTCTGAAAATCACGGCCATCCGTCACGGCAATTTGACGTTGCCGATCAAGATCCAACTCGATGGCCTTCCTGAAGGCATCAGCCAGCCAAAGGAAGCGATCATCGCACCGAATCAGACCAGCGTCGATATTCCGCTGAAGGCCGACGCCACTGCGAAAATTCAGTCGTTCAGTTTGCGGGTGCGTGGCACGGGATACGTTTCTTTCCCCTCCATCGGCACCGTTCCGCAACCCGTGACGCGTGCCGCTCGCTTTCGCGTTCAAGACGATGAACTGGATTCGGTTCGTGTGGCGATCGCCATTCCGACGCCGTTCAAATTCGTTGGAGAGTATCTGTCGAATCAAGTACCGCGCGGCACGATTTACTCGCGCCGTTACAAGGTCGAACGCAATGGCTTCGACGGACCGATCGAAGTTCGCATGGCCGATCGGCAGGCTCGGCATCTGCAAGGCGTGATCGCCGGCACCATCACGATTCCGGCCGACAAGAATGAATTCGAATACTTCATCCAGTTGCCGTCGTGGATGGAAACCGGGCGACCTTGCCGGGTCTGCGTGATGGGCACCGCGACGGTCAAG
>JAIOQJ010000082.1 GCA_021413475.1 Planctomycetota bacterium
GGGCGCTAACGCGACCCCGCTCAACTGTCAAAACATGCCAATACGCACCCGTTTTGCTCCGAGCCCCACCGGTTACTTACACATCGGGGGCGTGCGCACCGCCCTGTTCAACTGGCTCTTCGCGCGCAAGCATGGCGGGCAGTTCATCCTGCGCATCGACGACACCGACCAGCAACGCAACGTGGCGGAATCGCTCGCTCCGATCCTCCGCGGCTTTCGCTGGCTTGGACTTGATTGGGACGAGGGCGCGGAGGTCGGTGGACCATGCGGCCCCTACTACCAATCGCAAAAGACCGATCGCTACCATGCGGCCGTGCTCGAATTGGTTGCGAAGGGCCACGCCTACTGGGACTACGCGAAACCCGAAGAGATGAAGGCCGAGATGGACGCGGCCGAGAAAGCGAAACAACCGAAGATCTACAGCCGCACGTGGATGGCGGAAACGCCGGCCCAGCGAGCGGCCTTCGAAGCCGAGGGCCGCAAGGGTTCCATTCGACTGAAGATGCCTCGCGAAGGTGCATGCAAGTTCACCGATCTGATTCGCGGCGAAATGTCGATCGAGTGGATCAGCGAGCAGGATATCGTCATCCAGCGTTCCGACGGCACCGTGACGTACAATCTGGCCAGCGTCGTCGATGATTTCGACATGAAGATCAGCCATGTCATCCGGGCCGAGGAACATCTCTCGAACACGCCGCGACAGATCTTCGCCGCCTTGGGCCTCGGCTATCCGCTGCCGGAATACGCTCACCTTCCCTTCGTCGCGGAGCCGGGGAGCAAGAACAAGCTAAGCAAGCGGAAGATCGCTCAGTACCTGAAGAATCCGGACTTCAAAAAAGTGTACGAGCACGGCCAGGCGATCGCGACACGTCTCGGGCTCACTCCTTCCGCCGAGACGTTTAATCCCGTGATCGTAGATTTTTACGAACAAGTCGGTTACATGCCGGCGGCTATCCTCAATTATCTGGTTCTCCTCGGCTGGTCGCTCGACGACAAGACGGAATTGTTCTCGCTCAAAGAGATGATCGATCTTTTCACCCTGGAACGCGTCAATAAAGCCCCGGCCAGTTTCGACGCCAAGAAGCTCTTCGCGTTTCAAGAACGTTACATGCAGGCCCTCCCTATCGCGGCGAGAATTGAGTAGGTGTTGCCGTTCTTAATCAAGGCGGGTTTCGTTCCCGATCCCGTGCCGGATGAACTGCGTTCCGTCGTCACTCAGATCGTTACCGAGGCGGGGCCGCGTCTGGTGGTAGCCGGCGATATACTAGATTACGCCGACTTCTTCGTGGCGGACGATCAACTGCCATACGAACCGAAGGCCGTCGAGAAGCACATTCGCAAATCACCGGACCTTCTGAAGAAGGCACAGGCCCTGCTAGCCGATATCATGACCTTCGACGCGGCCACGCTGAAGAGCGCGATCGATACTTTCGCTCAGGCCGAGGAAACGAAACTCGGGCCGGTCAGCCAGATGCTCCGCGTCGCCGTAACGGGCAAAGACGTCGGTTTCGGGACGTTCGAAACGATGGCGATCCTCGGCAAGGAACGCTGCTTGAAACGGATTGAGAAGGCGCTTGCAATGTAGGGCTACTCCATCCGAGCCCGAAGCGCTAGCAAGGGCGAACATTCTCCCTCCCTTGCTAGCGCTTCGGGCTCGGAAGAACCGAAATGACTTGTGATACCAAGAGAACTTCGACACATGAAAGACTTCCACGTCTGCGGCCTTGGCAACGCGATTGTCGATATCTTCCTGGAATTCGACGACAAGGAATTCGCCGCGCTCGGTTTCGAGCGTGGGACGATGCGACTCGTGGAGGCGGCCGAGCAGCGACTGCTGATCGACAAATTCCGCACTCACGAGCCCCGGCTAGTCAGCGGCGGTTCGGTGGCCAATTCGATGATCGCCATGTCGCAGCTCGGCGGCAAGGGTGCCTTCATCGGCTGCGTCGGCGATGATCGTTACGGACTCTTTTACGAAACCGAGTTCAAAGAACTTGGCATCGAGATCGGCAACCCCGCGATCGTTGGCGAGACTACCGGCACCTGCGTTTGCCTGATCACGCCCGACGCCGAACGGACGATGCGCACTTGCCTGGCCGTGTCGAGTCATCTCGCCGCGAGACACATCGAAGAGGATCGCATCAAGAATTCCGAATGGCTGTTCATTGAAGGCTACGTGCTCGCCAATCCGAACACCGGCCAAGGAGCGGTCCGCGAGGCCGTGAAAGTCGCTCGGCGAAATGGCGTCAAAATCGCGCTGACTTGTTCGGAGGCATTCATCGTCAATGTCTTCGGCGACGCGTTCCACGACACGCTGAAGAATGCCGATTTGCTCTTCTGCAACGCAAGTGAAGCCATGGCAGTCACGAATGCCACGAACGCGAACGAGGCATTTTCCAAGCTGAAGAGCATTGTTCCCTCAGCCGTGGTGACCGACGGACCGCACGGCGCATACGTACGTCATGGCGGGCATGAAGTACATGTGCCGTCGTTCCCGTGCGAACCGCGCGACCTCACGGGGGCGGGCGACATGTTTGCGGGTGCATTCCTTTATGGCATCACACACGGAATCTCTCCCGAAAAGGCCGCCCGTGCCGCTTGTTTCCTCGCCATGAAAGTCATCACCCAAGTAGGGGCCCGCCTCCACCACGGCACTCGTCAATTCTGGGAACAAACCTTTTCCTGACCACTTTCCACTGACTCCTACTCAAATGGCACGTATCCGCACCTTTATCGCCGTGAAACTTGACGCTCCCATGCGGCAGAAGGCAGCTGCGCTTCAGAAGAAGCTCGCGGTCGGCGCTCCCGATGTGAAATGGGTCGAAGAGAAAAACCTACACCTGACGCTGCATTTCCTGGGCGAAGTCGAAGAATTGGACGTGGTGAGTATCTGCCGAGTCGTGAAGAAACACGCGGCCGAAATGCCGCCGTTCACAATCGAAACGGCCGGTCTGGGTGCGTTCCCATCGTTGCGTCGGCCGAGAACAATCTGGGCTGGCATCTCCGAGGGTGCGGAGGAATTGAAGCAACTACACGAACGGCTCGAAGGTCCGCTGCTGGAACTCGGCTGCTATCGCCGTGAAGAGCGAGCGTACTCACCGCACTTGACGCTAGGTCGGCTGACCCAGGACGACCGCGATGGTGCATGGGCACCCATACTGGCTAAATACGCGGATTGGAACGGCGGCTCGACCCGCGTGAATGAAGTCCTGGTGATGAGCAGCGAACTTCGCCGTGATGGGCCTCTTTACACGGTCATGGGCCGTGGAAAGCTAGCAGGGCTGGCGGACGACCCCGAAGACGAATGAGACCATTGGTTTTGCCCGTTCTTGTTGGGCGTATCTTACTACAGTTGGCGGTATCTTGCCTATTTGGGACAGGTCGAATTCAAGATCGATAAACCCTTGCCAAGCCATGCAAATTGTCGCCAAGAGCGAATTTAGCACTCGCCGAGGTTTGATTAGCGGCTATCCTGAAATTAGCCGAGGTAAAAAGCAAGCCGATGTGAATTTTCAACCGATAGAAGCATTCGAGCTAGATACTGCCAAGTTACACTTTTCACTGACATTAGCTACCGTCGAATGGAACCAACGATCATGAACGAATCGATGGCAAAACTAACGCGCCGGCGCTGGCTTCAATTTGGCGGAGCCTTTGCAAGTTCGTTCATGCTTCCGCGGCTTCTACAATCACGTGAGGGGAAGCAGCACACCGCCCCGGCCAAGCAAGCGATCATCATTTATTTGCAGGGAGGGCTTTCGCACTACGAGAGCTTCGATCCAAAGCCGGACGCCCCGCTAGCATACCGAGGGGAGTTCGGCCAAATCGCGACGTCCGTGCCTGGGGTCAATTTTTCGGAGCATCTGCCGCTGTTGGCGAAACGAGCGCACCAATTCAACGTAATCCGCAGCGTCCATATTGATTCGGCCAGTCACAATTCGTCGATCCATCAGACGCTGACCGGCTGGCCTTACCTCAATGCGAACACCGAGGACAAGACTCGCAACCACATTCATCCGGCCATCGGCTCGATCATTTCCAGGAGCTGCGGTCCGCGCGTGCCGGGGGTGCCAGGCTATGTCACGATTCCCCACACCGGCCAACTTGGCATTCGGGTCCATTATGCCGGGGCGGGATTGCTGGGAGCAGCCTACGAACCTCTTGAATCCGGAATGCTGCCGACGCGTTCCGATGAATCATACGCCGGCCCGCGCAGCCTGAGCATGCATCGAAAACTCACCCGCGAACAGATTGGTGATCGCCTTGCCCTTCGACAGGCATTCGACCCGTCGGTCAACTCGACGGAGTCTAGCAGTTTCGCACGCTACTTTCGCCAGGCCCAAGATATCTTGGTCCGAGGGGAAGCGGCCAGAGCCTTCGACTTGAGCCTCGAAACAAAGCAAGCACGCGAACGATATGGCAATCATTTGTGGGGCCAGCAGACGATCCTCGCTCGCAGGCTTGCCGAAGCAGGGGTGCCGTTTACCCTGCTCAATTACACGCTCGACCAAGCCAGAGGCCAGGACTGGGACACGCACGTTGACAACTTTAACGCATTGAAGAACACCTTGTTGCCGCCGATGGACCTGGCTGTTAGCACGCTTCTGGACGACCTCGACAACCGTGGCCTGCTGGACACGACGCTCGTCGCGATGTTTGGAGAATTCGGGCGTACGCCGATCATCAACAAGAATGCCGGCCGGGATCATTGGAACAATGTATTCTCGGTGATGCTGGCGGGCGGCGGTTTGAAGTCGGGGATTGTCGTCGGTTCGAGCACGCGCGGCGGCGACCTCCCGCTCGATCGACCCATCCATTTCAGCGATGTGGTCGCTACCATTTATCAACAACTAGGTGTTTCGGCGGACGAGATGCTTCGCGATTCACTGAATCGCCCGATCCCCGTTCTCGACGGCGGCAAGCCGATCGCTGAATTGGTTTAGCCACGCTCGAGTTCAATCGATATCCCGGCCCGTTGCCTATTTGTTGTTAACGGGTTTCTTGCCGTTAGTTTCCTGATGAGCCTGCCAGGCTGCTTCTTGGAATTTCATCGCCTGAGCGGGTGTGATGGTATTTTCCGGCTCATTCGAGATCCGGTTCGTTAAACCTACTGGGCTGCGCCCTGTGAGTAGTGCGTACAAGGTGCAGGCGTAGATATACGATCCTTTTTTGCCGGGGTGGCCACGGTCTTTATCGAATAAATCCAATCGTTGCTCTTCCGTGGAATTGTCTCCCCAGTAAATCATCCAGGCCCGACCGGCGGCAGCCACGGGAACTTGCAACGTTCTACCCAAGGCGACATGCGCGTCGTGAATTTCCTGAAACCCTTTCGGATACTTATCGAAGACGTGCGACGTACACAACAACACCATCTTCGCGCCGTTTTCACGGATCAGTTCATGGAATAGCCTGGCGTACTTGTCAGTACTCTCCGGGCTGGCATAGGAATAAAACTCTTGGATGATGACATAGTCCCACTTTTCGTCCGTAATCTTCCCGCGAGCGGTGTCCTTCCCTGATCCGCGGTTCCAATGCTTCTCAAGCGTTGATCCGCCGGCGACAGAGCGATCCGACGGCCGCGCATCAGTAATGATGCGAGGCCAATCCTTGGGAGCCGATTCGGCGAGCGCCTCGACAATTCTGTGAAGGTGATTGTAATAGACCTGACTGTTCCCCACGAAAAGCACACGAATCGGCTTGGAATGTGCGGCTTCCTTCTTTTCCTCGGCAGCAAATCCCATCCCGGCAACACCTGCCAAAAGTATGAACAGGCTGACGGCAAACCACTTGACAGGCACGATCGACTTCATGTGCAATCCCCATTTTGAATTCGTTCAGAGCCAATCCACGAATGCAATTGGTGGGACCGGATACATCTACCGGCGAGGTTCGCGACGAATGCCAAGCCGCAATATACCAGAAATTGTCGGCTTAATGATTTGCCAGAGGCGTTTATCTGGGAAAGTATTAGCTAAAACAAAGTTTTTCTTTTTTTCTACAGGGAAATTTCGCCCAGATTTTGCTTCATCGTTCGACTCCATCTCATGGGAGAGAAATCCATGCCGCAAATACTCCGATCCAACTTCATCTACTTTTTGGCCAGCATCATCACCGCTCAGACCGCTTGTGCCGCGGAAGTGGAGATTCGTCTTTTGGCCGGCGACCAGCCAAATCGTCCGCTGGTGAGCGACCTGGTGAATTTCCGCCGTTCACCCGATGGTGGCCTGATTGCCGTGGAGTGGATCTCGTCGGTGCAGCGCGATGGGAAACCCGTCTTTCCAATTATTGCCTCCAAAGGCCTCGTCCCATCTGAGCCAAAAGCGATCGACGTCGGTAGCAAGCCGACGAAAACTGACTTGGATGACATATTGAATGAAATCAAGAAAAAGCCCGTCCGGCCGACTCGACCGGTGGACATGATCGATTCCCATTTTGTCGGCAAGACGCTCACGGATGGACGAAAGATTGGCCCGATCCGCCAGCGATTTAGCGACAGTCACATCGCGGTCAACGGTGCGACGACGATCACTCCTGGCGACATCACCGTTACGCCTGCCATGAAGATCAAGGAAGTGATCTGTTACCCGGTGACAATCACGGCCACTCAAAGTGGCGAGTCGGTGGTTTTCACTCCCCGGCTGCGTTACGACACGTTGGACCTTCTGGCCGACAGCTTATTTGAACATAGCCCCGATCTCCCGTTGGGAGACGCTTCGCCACTGGCGCGAAAATCGGAAGGCCAGCTTGGTTGGCTTGAAGCTACTCAAGGCGGCCAGCGGCTCTTTCGAAAGCTCACCATCTACTTGCCAGTGTCGGGCGTAAAGCCCTACCTCCTCAACGGCCGTTCCTTTTTCGTCCGCGAAAAAGGAATCGAATTGTCGCAGGAATCGGGCAGCACCGGCGCGGTTCTGAAACAGCGCTCGGCGTTTCACTTCGAAATCGTACTCCCCCCTGCCCCGTCTCGCAAAGAGACTGTGCCGCTCGTGGTCAAATTGGACCGCGACTGGAGCACCGAGCAAACCCATGTGGATTTCGATTCGGCGGCGCAAACGCTGGGGGAAGTCGTTCTGAACTCCGCGCGACTCGGTAAACGCACGCTGCGCCCGCGTCTGCCATCCGGCACTTCGGGGCATCCTCATGTTCTACTCCTCGCGCCCGCCGAACCAGGGGCCATTCCCATCATCCGTACCCTCGTTGTCCCGTCTTCCGATGACACGCGTAAGGGAACGTTGGCCATCCGTATTGCCGATGTAAGCGACACGAGGAACTTGGATCTCCCCGCGGCTTTCGATGGCGTACTCATCGCCAACGTGAACTTCCGCCAAACCACCGAACCACGCCCGGGGACTGACAACAAGATTTATCCCCTCCGTTTCGAACGCCAGAAGAGTCTCGACACCTGGAGCACCCCGCTCAACGACATCCCGCCGGGTCTTTATGGATTACGTTTGTCGGCTGTGCCAGCGTCCGAGGCCATTGTGCCCGTGGTGATCGTGGGCAAGCAGACGCGGGCCTCAGCGTCGTTGTTCACCTACCACAACCGTTGCGACTACTTGCGCGGCGAGCGTGTCGATCTCGGCATTTACATACGTGCCCTTTCGGACGTGAAAGACCTGAAAGCCAAGTTGATTCTTCGCCACGAATCCGGTGAAGAACACGTAGCGGCAACCATCGACATGACCTGTCTTGCCGGGCAAGCCGTTTCACGGTTCGTCACCATCGAAACCGCCGGCCGGCGGCTCGGTAAGTACACCATCTCGCTTCAATCCGATGCGGAACTTCTCACTTACGGTGCCGAATTCACAGTCTTTTCCGACGATCCGAAGTCCTTGTTCGCCTTGCCGAGTTGGATGTCGAGCAGCTTCTCCGGCCCGATCAAGGCCGCAGACAAGCCGCTGGCGAATATTGTGCTCGGCCAGAAGCCGTCGGCCTCTCTTACACCTTCGGAACTGGCACGTCTGACGGCACAACCTGCCTTTCCCGCTACTTGGCAATCTTCCTGCCGTCGCGATCCATTCTACCCGGCACCGGCGACGACGGAGACCTATGACGTCGCGACCGAACGGGAACTCGCCATCGCCATGCGCCTCGGGATGCGTTATGCGCCTGACTACGGTTGGGGGATGAACTCCCAGGAAGCCCAGTGGAACCCGAAGCACACTTTAGCCGACGATCTGTCGCGGATCCAACGCCTTTGCTCCCACGTCACCGAACGCCATCGCGACTTCGGCAACTTCGCCGGGCTCCATCTCAATTGGTACGCGCAACTTTATGGCTACTGGGAAGATCACCCGGCCACGGACGGCAACGTCGCCCCGCGACGGCAGCAATTGGAAAAAGAGGTCGCCAGTATCTATGCCGAAACCGACGCGGACAAAACACTGCCCGACGGAAGCCTGGTCCGGGCCGTGCGTGCTCACGACTACCGCATCGGCGCACTTTCGCGAGCCTACGATCATTGGACCCGCCGCGCTCGTACGCTCTCGGCCGGCGTACGGGAAAGCACTGCTCCAACACTCACATCGGAAGAACGACAGCCAGGGCTCACCGGCGAACCAGTTTATACTTCCTTCGCGCCGATTAGCTGGTTCTCGCAGCGGAACTATTACCCGACCTCGTACTTCCGAACTTTACCAGTCGCCGGTGTGCATGCTTACACGGATTACGGATTCTCCCCCTTCCAGGCGATGTGGGGCGTCGACTACTGGGCTGCCGGGATCGGCGAGAAGCCCGTCTGGGCGACGTCGATGAGCAACGGCCGGGACATCATGATCGGTCAGGCACTTTTGCTAGCGGGCCGCGGCGCGAGCGGCATCGACCTGCACGGCGACGACCCAGCGACTGCCGGCGTGATTACCGATTTTCTCACCAGCTACGGATCGTTCTTCCGCACGTTGCGGCCGCATAGCGAGGTGGCCATCGTCACGTCTCTGCGGCAGCAACTTGGCGGCGAGAGCAAGCAACTTGTCGGCCAGTGGATGGGTTACACCGGCGGGACGTACTACGATCTCTACACCAAACTTTGGTACGTCCGGCGTCCGCCCGCCATGCTCCCGGAAGAGGCGGTCACACCGGAAGTATTGGCGAAGTTCAAAGCCGTCTTCCTCGTCGGCCAGAAGGTGCCGTTGCCGGAAACGGCGATGAAGGCGTTGCGCACTTACTCGGCTAACGGCGGTCGCATCTTCAAGGATGCGGAAACTTTGATCGACGTTCCCGGTGAAGTCTTTGACTTAACGCCGGACGCGAAGGCTAAGCCGTCGCCCTGGATCTTCGAAAATTATGTGGCCACGCGCGACCGTATGTTCGTCGGCACCCAGGCTGGTTACGAAGCCTCGTCCGCGAAGCTGCAAGCGATGCTCGGCAAACTGACGCTGCCGTTGGTCGATGCGCCCGACAACGTCTTGCTGGCCACCTTGCAACCGAAAGCTACAGCCGCCGAGTCCCGTCCGAGCGTCGCGGCCGTTGTGTTCGCGGTGAACGACACGCACCCTTGGCCGGGCATCCAACACCCTTGGAATTTCTGGTCGGCCACGATCATGGCCAGCCGGTCGAAATTGAGCTTCGATCGTCCCTATGTGATCTACGATCTACTCAACGGCGGCAAGGAGACGATCCTTACGGAAAAAGAAGACGGCCGATTCGTTCTGCCAGTTGAGTTCGACCGTTGCGCCGGCGTCGCTCTTCTCGCCGCCACTGCGCCGATCCGTGCCGTGCGGGTGCGGACTTTGAAGGAAACCTATGGCGGTTCGATCCCGCTCGAAGCCGACGTTCAGGATCAAGAGGGACGAGTGTTCGACTCGCCGATTCCGTGCGAGATCACCCTGATCGACGACAAGGGCAAGATCGTTGAAACGCTCTTTCGCGCTCTCGGCCCAAATCGCTCGATTCGTCTGAACATTCCCAGGGAGGCCGCGGCCGGCCTCTGGCGGGTGCGCGTTCGCGAACTGGCGTCGGGCCGTACGGAAACGGCGGAGGTCAGAAAAATCGCTCTCGAGCCCGCAGTGGCGGCCGCTTCTCCCGTCCTCATGCCGCGTCCTACGGAAGTCAGCCGGTTTCTGAACGGCGGCTCGAAACGGCCGGTACTCATCCTGCTCGACGCACGCCAGGTCGAGAAGGAAGGCGAAAAACTTTCGGGGCTGGTGACGGCCTTCGCGGCACAGTTGAAAGAGCGTGGCCGCGACGCGGAAGTGCGCGTCGTCGATACCCTCGACCTCGTTGAATTGCCGTTACGCTGGCAGCCCACCAGCCGGGACCAGATTTATCTAAAGGAAGCGGCTGCCGGTAAACGTGTTCTTGTCACCAGTTCACTCCATGCGATCAACGAGCGGGGCATGGGCGGCGCGGCCGGCCGGCTCGACACGTTGCATCCGGAATGCGGGTGGCTTGAACCGGGGGCCAAACATCGCATCGCCCAAGATGTCGTGTTGCTCGGGAATGCGGAACACAGCCGGTTTCTCGCCGACCTGCACCAGAGCGTCGGGATGAAGGCGGAAGGCCTCTTGGCACCCGGTTCGGCAATGGTTCAAGTCATTCACGACGCGTTCTCCGCTGATGGCGATTGTTTGAGCATCCAGGCTGCCGATCTCGATGGGCTAAGCAAAGGCATTGCGGTGGTGCAAGGCCTCAAGCCTTCCGCGGCAATCAATGCTCCACCCGTTGAACAACCTCCGTTGACGGAGTGGGTGGGGAAAGAAGTCCGCCCGCTGCCCAATCCCGTACGCGACGTCTTCGGCGAGCCAGTCCAACCCCTAGCCTTCACTTCGAATGGTGGTCTGCTGGTTGCCGCGGGCACACAAGCGGCGAACTATTTCCTGTTCGACGCCGAGGGTAAGCTGCAACGTAAATGGCTCGGGAAGTATGCCGTTGAACTTGGGGACCCCGAGGGGAAAGGCCTCTGGATGCGTGAGTGGTGGGGAGTCCCTGGCTATATCAACTCCGTGGTCCGGGCCGATCAGAAAGGCCAGTCGCAATGGCGGATGGAATTGCCCGCCTACGGCCGCGGCTATCAGAACTGGCGGCATTCGGGCCAACGGACGCTCGTCGATCCCGTCGCTGGCGATCTCTACGTGGCGGGGCGTAACACACTCACACGAATCACGGCCGCGGGTCAAGCGGTGTGGCAGTACAACGATCTTGAAACGTCCCACGACGTCGAGAGTTTCCGTTTTGCCCGCGACCTCATGTTGCACGGCATCAGCGGCGACGGCCGTTACTTGCTGGCCGCCGCGTTTGGCATCGAGCCGTATGGCAACACCGTCAGCCGCTTCGTGCGGCCGGTCGTGTTTCTTTTCGACACCCGCACCGGGAAGGTCATTTGGGAAAAGCCTGATGTCTTGATCGATCAGTCGGCCTGCGGCTTCGTGGGCGACGATCGCATTGTCATCGCGGACTCGACCGCCGGACGAAAACGCGTCATGATCCTTGATCTGAAAGGTCGTGAACTCTGGTCACAGCATCGTCCGCAAGGAGTATCGGAAGCGAAACTCAGCCCCGACGGCAAGTGGTTGATGATTCGCCCGGAGGCACCGCGTGGCACTTCCTTCGCGATTCTCGGCTCGCCCGAGGGAATGCAGACGATTCGCTTGCCTGATGATCTTCAATCGCCTTCGTCCAAGGCTCCCGAGACACGATCGTTTGTCTTGAGCGACCACATCCATTCATGGCGCATGCTGCCCGCGAGCGGAAATATCATCGTGAGTACCGCCGATGGAAATCTGACTTGTTTCCGCCCTGACGCAACCGTGGTGTGGTCGAAACGTCTGAGCGGTCCCGCCACGCTGCTCGATGCCCCCGGCGGCAAGCAGATCGCCGTCGGCACGCGAACTGGCTCGCTACTAATGCTCGACGGCGATGGAAATGTCGTTCGCACCACCGATCTGATGGTTCACAACATCGTTACCGATATCGACCAATACGTTCGCGACTACACCGCCTCGCCGGCGGCGGTGCCCTTGCGCGAACCTCATCCTGCCAGCCCGCCGCGGATTCAGGAACGCCACGGCAACGTGGTCAAGTTCTCCGCCAATCTGTTGGCCAAGGAACCGGGCGCGCAGACAAAGGGAATCACCGTTGCGAAGGAAGCGACGACCTTTCGGGTCGCCCCTGGAGCCGCCGGCACCTATGTGCTTTCGTTGCTGCAGAGAACGACCGCCGGACGCGTTGGTGATCCGAGTGAACACCTGCTCGTCGAGGTTCGCGAAGTCGGGGCAAAGATTCCGCTGGTGTTGGTGCGGTTGCCGATGTCGTCGTTGTGGGAGGAGCGTACGATCTCGTGGCGGCTCAAGAAACCGGCCGAATGTTCCATCTCCTTGAAATATCAAGGCAAGGCCGACGGAGTCGAGGTCCGCGAGGCGGGGCTCTTCACCGTGAAGTACCCGTCGGTGAATGTCCTTTACCATCGGCCGCTCGATGCTCCGAAGGAGCCGACAAAAGATGATGTCGATGCGCTCCTGGGTGCCGAGACGATCACCTTGCCATCGATGCTCTACTTCATGCCCAACGACGTGGATCTGGCCGCCCGCTCGCGCGGCGCGCCGCCGTTCCGGGCGGTGGTTCCTTTCACTCAACCATTCGATGGCCAATTGACGGGGCAGCCAACATCCTGGCTCAGTCGGCCGTTGGGCGGCAGCACGCATGCCCAGTTGCAAATGACCTACAAGACTCCAATGACTCTGACCGCCCTGGCCGTCTACGAGGATCCGTCGGCCGAGTTCAGCGACACGTACGCGATCCTTTGCCGTGACGCGAAGACCAAGCTATGGTCGCGCGTCGGCCACGTCGTCGGCAATCGCAGCCCGTTCAATCTGTTCACGTTCAAACCAATGACGGTCGATGCCGTCACCTACCTATGGCTCAAATCCGCCGACGGACACGTGCGGATCGCTGAAATGGAGGCGTATCGGCCCGCGGCAGGCCCTTGACACCACGCGGATGATTCTCACCCTCTCGCTCCACCCTCAATGAGAATCATCCGTTTTCGATGAGAATCATCGATTCTGAATGAGAATCATCCGTTTTCGATGAGAATCATCGGCCTTGGGGAAGGTGGGAAGGTTGTTTGGCCATTGATTGGTACAAGCTTCCCACTTTTTGCGATGCGACCTGGCTGGACCGCCTCCCCGGAATCCTGGCCGATCGGCTTCGCGAGAATCTGGCCAATCCCCAAGGTTGAGCAACGGGGATATTTGCGTCCGACCGACGCAACTCTTTGTTCGTAGTGACCCGCTTTAGCGGGTCTTGGCACCTGGTGCCCCGTCCCGACTTAATTATTGGATGGCGGCCGCTTCCTCTTAGCCCTGTTCACGGGGCTTTCGCGCAGCGTTTAGGCCCGCCGTTTACGGCGGGTTGCAATCGCGAAAACATTTCCGTTTGAGCCCCGTGAACGGGGCTCGTTGGAGTAATAGTGGATTTCCCGGAACCCGCCGTCAACGGCGGGCCTAAACCGCGGAGCGGTTCAGTTCAACGCAAGTCTATCCCGCATGCTCCGCCAGCACTGTCGCTGGCGAGACGTCATGCAGTTCGTGGCGGAGCATGCGGGATAGACTTCTTAACGTTGGCCGACCTTGGGTGTTGAGGGTGGATATCGACCGGAAATAGACGGAATGCGCCTAGTTGACAACGACGTGTTGGGCCGGTACGCTGTTGGTCAGCTTGCTAGACCAACAGCGTACCGGCCCAACACGTCGGGTAAGTGCGCACCCCGTTTTTCGGCGAGCAATCCGAGAGACAGTCGGCGGCCGAACCCTTCGGTGCAGCAACTTGGCGGCGTTTGGATACTTGGAAGTAAATGAGGAACGGTCGGGTCGTTGTGACTTCGGCCAAGTTGCTGAACTTCGTAGTTGAACTAAACCGCTCCGCGGTGGTCCAGGTCGCTCTTCTTCCACATTGTTTTCACGGCGTTTTCGCCGCTTTCCCGATGCACTTCATCGCTTGTGTTTTTTCGCAGTTCCGGTTCGGTTCGAACTCCGCGTAGGCTGGAAGGTTCGCCTTTCCTTTCACCTCGTGGAGAGTGCAACATGATCCGGCTCGAACAGATGCCCATGACGCCGTTGCGGCGGCGTTTCATCGACGACATGCGTTTGCTCAACTACTCGGCGCGCACCATCGAAACTTACGTCACCGGCGTGGTGCGGGTGGCGAAGCACTTCAATCGTTCGCCGGACCTGTTCGGCCCGGACGACATCCGCTCCTTTCAACTGGAACTGCTGAAGCGGCGGGTATCGTGGTGTCTGTTCAACCAGACCGTCTGCGCTACGGTTTCTGTACACGGTGACGCTGGGCCGACCGGAGATGGTCGTCCACATTCCATTCGGCAAGAAGCCGAAGACGTTGCCAATCGTGCTGAGCCCCGAGGAAGTGGTCCGCTTCCTCGATGCGGCCAAGCCGGGGCGCGATCGCACGCTGCTCGAGGTGAAGAGCCACCACACCGCCCAGCGACTGACCGCGGGTCGCGACGAGGAGAGTGCGCGCCGTGATGAAAAACGCTGGGAAAAAGAGCACGATCGAGCATCCGAGCGAAGCCGAGAAGCAGAAAAATGCCGAGAAATCGGTAAACGCCCGGCCAAGCCCGTCTTGCGGGGTCGGGTAGGCTGGTGCCAGGTTTCCTTCATACGACAAGGAGTCTGGCATGGCACAGCGACAAAGGCGGATCGAT
>JAIOQJ010000376.1 GCA_021413475.1 Planctomycetota bacterium
TTGTGGGATGTCACTGGAACTTGCTGGGGTGCGGGTGCTCGCCCCCATTCTGGGTGCCTCGCTTTACACGTGGACGGGGATCATCGGTGTGATGCTCGCGGGCACCGCTTCCGGCAACTATCTTGGCGGCATTCTGGCTGACCACGGCGTCGGGCCGGCTGTTCGCCGGTTTGCATTGTTGATTGTGATCTTGATCGGTGCCGCCGCAGCCCCCGTCGTGGCTCGTGAATTGTTCACGAATTTCAATCCCGATCAGGTTGAAGCAATCGAACTACTCACTCGCCTTGCCGGAGCAATTCTTGGGGGCCTGGTCGTGGTCCCGGGGCTCTGGCTTGCCAAACGTCGATCGGGAAGATGGATCATCACGGCACTCGTAGGCGGGTCGCTTGGCACGGTCCTTGCCCATACCGCCGGTCGAGCGATCGATAAGGCCTTTTCGCTGCAGGCATTCACCGATTTTCATGAGAAGCTGACTCAGCAGTTCGGCTTCGATGTCGGCCCCTGGCTCATCCACGGGCTCGGCCTCCTCGCTGGCGTGACTATTGCTCTCTTGTTCATTTGGGACGCTCCTAAAAAGGATGAACGCGTCACGCGTTCCGGAGCGTTATCCGGCACGTTTTTCCTCGCGGCCATGACGACGCTCGCCATTCTGCTCCTCACGGGGATTTACTCCCAGTACGATTTCATGCTGCACGCCCGCGACGTGGTTCAAAAAGTGCTCGGCTGGACATTCGGCCTGTTCTTTTTGCCGATGTTGTTGCTCGGCGCGATCTCCCCGCAAGTGATCCGCCTGAGCGTGTCGGATGTCAAACACGCGGGACGCGTCGCCGGCAGTATTTATGCTTGGTCGACGACCGGGGCGATCATTGGAACATTCGCCACCGGCTATTTCCTAATCTCATCGTTCGGCACGTTCCGGGTGCTAATGGTGCTCGCCTTCGTGCTGCTTTCGATCGGATTCTTGGTCGGCCGCTTGTGGAAGAATAATGCGATGCTCTATGCCGCCAGCATCATCGTCGGCGGGGCGATCTTCGGTCTCTTCGTCATCGACTACGGCTCGAATCGCTATGACCGCGAGACCAAGTATTACGCCATCAAGGTCACCTACAAGGAAATCGAGGGGAAGAGACGCGTCAAGCTCGCACTCGATCATCTCACCCATTCGATTGTCGATCTCGATGACCCAACCTGGCTCGGTTATCCGCACGAATATGTGCAAGGCGAACTTCTCGAAATGGCTCGCGCCGGGAACAAAGATACGCGCCTGCTCGTCATCGGCGGGGGTGGGTATACGTTCCCGCGCTATGCCGAGTTCGCGATGCCCGATGTCCTGATCGATGTCGTTGAAATCGACCCGGGTGTCACGGACATCGCTTTCGAGAAACTTGCCCTGCGCCGCGATACGGCGATTCGCTCGCATCACATGGATGGCCGACAATTTGTCAGCGAACGTGCCGGCAAAGGACAGTATCGCCTCGTCATGCAGGATGCCGTCAATGATCTCTCGGTTCCCTACCATTTGATGACCAAGGAATACAACGACGCCGTCAAGCAAACCCTGACGCCAGACGGTGCCTACCTGCTGACGCTGATCGATTCCATCCGCGATGGAAAACTCTGGCGAGCGGCCGTCCACACGATGCGTCAGACATTTAAGTACGTCTACCTGGTCTCGCCCGAAACTTTCCACGACCGCGGTGCCATCCGGGCTGACCGCCAGGTTTACATCATCTATGGTTCCGATCAGCCTCTCGATGTGAATGCGGTGCGGAACGCTCAGCAGAATGCCGTTCAAATGATCGCCAATGCCATCGCACTGGCGGCACCAATCATCCCCGTGAATGACAAGAATTCGTCGCCGTGGTGGAGGGAGCCTTACATCACGGTGCTCGACGACGCGACGCTCGAACAACTGGTCAATCAAGGGAAGAAGTTGATCCTGACCGACCAGTATTGCCCGGTTGACAACTTGATGAGCGAGGTATTTCGCGACCGTGAACGGAATCAGCGATAACGCGATCACTCTGGCCACCGCTGGGCGAAACTCGCATCTTGATGGAATGCAACCATCCCACACCTAGAGGCTCTCCATCATGCAGCAGACGTTGATTCTCCTGAAACCCGATTGCGTGCAACGCCGGCTGATCGGAAATGTCATCCAGCGTTTCGAACAGAAGGGTTTACGGCTGGCCGGGTTGAAACTCGTTCAATCGAGCAAGGAACTGGCCGAGAAGCATTACGCGGTCCACAAGGGCAAACCGTTCTACGACTCGCTGCTTTCGTTCCTGACCTCCGGCCCCACGGTGGCGATGGTCTGGGAGGGCCGCGAGGCCGTGGCCGTCTGCCGCAACTTGATGGGCGTGACCGACGGTGCCAAGGCCCCTCCCGGCACCATTCGCGGCGACCATGCCCTGAGCGTTCAAAATAACCTGATCCACGGCAGCGATAGTGCGGAGAACGCTGCGCTCGAAATCGCGCTCTGGTTCAAACCCGACGAACTGGTCCGTTCGAGCATGGCCGACGGGAGTTGGGTCGGTTGACATTAAAGGCACTTTTCAGATTTCGTAGGACGGCCTTCCTTGGCCGTCCCGATTGAGCGGGACGGCCAAGGAAGGCCGTCCTACGAAGAATTGCTCGCTATGAACTGGAAAAACCCGTGATTCCGGGCATCGATCGAAATACGCAGTTGATCCTATTGTGGGGCTTGGCCATCCTGGTCTTGGGGTGGACATGGTTGCCCGCTTTGATTGCTGCCCTCGGCGGATCACGGTTCACCCAGGGCATTTCGAACGAGGCGGCCGGGAAGGACCTTTCAAGCCCGGATCGCGATGACGCACTCTGGGCCAATCAGTTGCAAGCGCTGGGCTACGAACTCATTGGCTCTGGTTGGCAACGCATCAATTTCGCCAGCTCCGAATGGAGCCAGTACATGCCGCTTCGCGTCTTTCGCAACGAATACAAGAACTGCTACGCCTTCATGCAGCGAGCGCCCGCGCCGTTCTATTTCTGGCCGGGCGCGGTCTTTGCCACCTGTTTTGCCGACGGCGGCTTGCTCTTATCCGACAACAATCTCGACGCCGCCCCCAATCCCGATGACGAGGTTATCCGGCAGGGACTAGTGACCTTGAATCTGGCCGATGTCGAGGAACTCCATCTAGCAACGATGGCGGCACTCAATCGCGCCGGCCGTAAACCTGATTCCGATCTCGGCATGGAGACGCTGCTGCAAGCCCTTGAACGCGTCATCGCTCCCGGGATCAAGAAACAGAATGGCCGAGCGGGAACGCAGTATCTCTTCGTGCATGGCCTGATTCACCTTTGTGCATCGACGCCGCTTATCTCGCTGCTTGGCGTCGGCCACTATTCGGTGCCGATCGTCAACTTGGTGTTAGGACTAATCCTCGGTTTGGGTGAAAGTTCGCACAAACGGCAGTATGCTAGGGCCGTCCGCGAGGCGATCCGCGAGCGAAACCGGGAAGCCGCGAAGAAGACGACTGACGACCAGTGAGTTTCTGTTGTAAATCAAAGACGGATCACGAAAACACGAAAGAATGAAATGACGAAAAGGAGGGAAGAGTATCGGCACAGTTTTCGAGATGTGGTGATGGATGTCTTGTATTTTTCGTGCTTTCATCCTTTCGTACTTTCGTGATTGCTATTTCTTCAATAACCCCCAAGTCCGGTTTTGAACTTGCATCTTCCCTCATGAACCCTGAAACTCACTCCATGGACTGGCAACTCCTTCGCGACCAATTTCCGGTGACGCGTAACTGGGCGTTTCTCGATCACGCGGCCGTCGCGCCCTTGACGCGCGGGTGCGTCGAGGCGATCAAGGAATACGCGGAAGACATGGCCGCCAACGGAGTCGTCTCCTTCCACCGTTGGGACGCTCGCATCAAGCAGGCCCGTGCCTTGGCCGGGCGTTTGTTGAATGCCAAGCCGCTCGATGTCGCGTTTGTGCCCAATACGTCGGCAGGGGTGGCGTATGTCGCCGAGGGGTTCCCATGGGAGCCGGGCGACAATGTCATTACCGCTGCCGAGGAGTACCCGGCCAATCAATATCCCTGGATGAACCTGCGCGATCGCGGCGTGGAAGTGCGGGCCGTCCCAAGCCGGGGTAATCGCGTCGCCATCGAGGATATTCGCGGCGCGATGGATGCCCGCACCCGTGTCGTCGCGTTGAGTGCGGTCGAATTCGCCAGCGGTTTTCGCAACGACATCAACGCCATCGGCGAACTTTGTCGCTCTCGCGGCATTTTCTTCTTCGTTGATGCCATCCAATCGCTTGGCGTGTTTCCGTTCGATGTGAACGCGATGCCAATCGACGCCGTGGCCGCCGACGGGCACAAATGGCTTCTGGGGCCCGAAGGCCTGGGGCTTTTTTATCTTCGCCGCGAGTGGGTTGAGCGGATGCGTGTGACCAGCGTCGGCTGGAATAGCGTGGTCGGTTGCCACGATTTCAGCACCATCGATTTCCGGATGAAGCCGCACGTCGGCCGCTGGGAAGGCGGCACGCCTAACGTCGCCGGAATCGTCGGCCTCGGGGCGAGTCTGCAACTGCTGCTCGATGCTGGGATCCCGAACATCGGCGAACGTGTCCTCGCCCTGACCGATCATCTCGTGGAACAAGCGACGCGAGCGGGTTGGTCAATTTTCAGCAGCCGGGTGCCTGAAGAACGTTCGGGAATCGTCTCACTCTATCGTGATGGCGTCTCGCCTTTCAAGATCAAGAAACATTGTGAGGAACGCGGAATTATCGTCAATGTGCGGAGCGGCCGGCTTCGAATTAGCCCGCATGCATATAACACGTTCGAGGAAATAGATCGTGTGATCGAGTGCCTGAAGGAACCGGGATAACCCTCCCCGTCTTGGAGAAGTTGATGGCTCCGCTCTCCCCTCGTAAAGCCGTTTACACGGGTGTTTTCGATCCCGTCCATCTAGGTCATGTGGATATTATCCAGCGTGGCTCGCGGATTCTCGATCATTTGATCGTCGGTGTCGGCGTGAACCCGGAAAAGACTCCGTTCTTCAGCATCGAGGAACGGGTCGAATTGCTAAAGACCGTCACCAAGCCGTATCCGAACGTTGAAGTACGGCCGTTCACCGGCCTGGCCGTGCGATTCGTTCGCGAAGTCGGTGCCGGCATCATGATTCGCGGCCTGCGCACCCTGAGCGATATGGAGTACGAGTTCACCATGTCCCTGATGAACTTAAACCTCGACCCGCAGATCGAGACCGTTTTCCTAATGGCGAAGGAAGAGTTCTCGCACGTCAGCAGTTCCTTGCTCCGGCAGATCGCGACGCTCGAAGGCGACCCGAGCAAGTTCCTGCCGCCGGAAATTCACGAAGCATTGAAACGCCGGGCCAAGGAACGGTCATCGAATTCAAATGATATGGCGAGCCGGCTCCCGTGA
>JAIOQJ010000377.1 GCA_021413475.1 Planctomycetota bacterium
ATGGTCTGTAAACTCGTTCATTTTCTGGCGAGTTGCTTCGCCGAGGCAAGTCCCGTGTCAGGCGCGAACCAGTGCCGCATACAGCGTCTGGCGGAAGATGATAACCCATAGCGTCCGGATTGTTGAAGCTGATTCGCATAGGGCAGAGACACTCCCACAGTTCAAAGTTGATCTCGCGCTGCGAACGGTAGCAATTAGCCGATCGAACGACGACGGCCGACATCGGCCGAATGCAGAATCAGCCCCTTGAGTCCCCGCTTGTACACGGTCCGACACGCGGTCCGAAGACGCTGAAGCCAGCGTGACGGCTGGGTTAGCGTACGCTTGATTCCCGCCAACGCGTAATAGACTTTCTCTAACCGGAGCAACAGTACCGGGGAGGGGGGAGAAGAAGTGTTTATGTACGCGTTGTTCCAGTGGGCGAATTGGAAGCGTAACGCGAGGCGCTTCACGTAGTCCGTGTCCGTGTCAAACTCGCAGAACGTCGTGTTGTCTTTGGTTGTCGATCGCCAGTGCCACTGGGCTGTCGGCCGCCACGTGAACGCGAACCCGGTTTTTTGCAAGAACGCGAGGAGCAGCAGGAAGTCCTCAGCCACGTTGAGTTCGGGGTCCCGCAAAAGTTGCTCGTCAAGTAGTTCCCGGCGTGCAATCCAGGAGTTTGAGTTAATGTAGTTTTCGCGCCGCGCGAGGCGGCCGATGTTGAATGGGTCGAAGAAAAAGAGCGAGTGATTCTCACGGATCAGTGCGCCGGTCGGACCATTAAAGTTCGACAGTTGGGTGTAGTGTCCGGGTTCATCCTGCACGAGGACCGTTCCCGAGTACGCGAATGACGTGTTCGGCCGGCGGTGCAACGCGTCGAGCACCGTCGCCACGTGATTGGGGGCCAGCCAGTCGTCGTCGTCACAGTTTGCGAAGTACGGGGCCGTGACGGCGTTCAGCCCGGCCCAGTACGCCGTGCTGCGGAGCCCGCGTTCGGCCGGCACGACTTTCAGCGACCGGAACCGGTCGCGGTACTTGTCGATCAGCGCGTCGAAGCCCTGGATCGGCCCGAACTGGACCAGAATGACTCCAATGTTCGGGTACGTCTGCCCGCTGAGCCCCGACAGGCAGCGGTCGATGGTCGCGGCCGGCCGCGAGCCGACACGGACGATGTATTCGACCATCGGCGGCTCGCCTTCGGGCAGTGACCTGACCTTCGCGGGGGCGTCGAAATGGCCAGCTGCGCGGACCCGTTCAACGAACATCGGCAGTCGTTGAAACTGCTCTTCGAGGCAGAAATCTCTGTTGAACACGGCGTGAGCTTCGCGGGCCATTGCGAGCGATTCCTGGGGGTGGCTCGCAATCCAGTTCATGTGGGCTTCGATCTGATTGGCCACGGCCTTCGCAGGCTGATCGAGGTCGATGTAAAGCACCGAGTCGCCGAAGTGGTCGCGGGTGAACCCGAGGCGGTCGGTGATGATGACCGCGCCCGCTGCGGCCGCCTCGAATAGTCGCATGGACGGGACGTTCGCGGCCAGGTGCTCGTCTTTATGAATGCAGAGCGCGACCCCGTGCGATCGAATCGCGTCCACGACCGCGTAACCGTCGACCGGGAGTACGCCAAAGTAGCAATTGCCGGCAAACTGCCAGGCTTTAGGCGGGCCGTAAAACGCGACCGGCACTCGCCTCAGCAACTGCTGGAACAGGTCCCCATGCCGTGCGCCGTCCCAGCCGGTCCCGGCGTAAAATAGAGTTCGGTCCTGCGGGGGGTCGATCGGGAACTCGGTCCGGTAGCACGTCGGATAAAAGCCCACGTTCGATACCGGCATCATCGTCTGCGTCGAGAACTGCAGGTCGTCGAGGAAATGCGTGATCGCCTTCGACCCGGACAGATACCCGTCGTAGGTCAGGATGCTGCGGATCCGGACCGGGTCGTCGCGGAAGAAAGCCGGCGGGCTCCACATGATCCCGATGGTCGGGAACGCCGTCAGCTTGGGCGAGAACTCGTGTGTGACGAGGACGCAGTCAGGCTCGAACGCCTTGATGTCGTCCGACGTCACGACCTCGCTCGCCTCCCAACCCATCCGGCGGAGCGCGATTAGGGCGCGAACGATGAACTCCTTTTCGGCGCACAGCGGGACGTTCGGCCACGAATTCAGGATTGCAATACGCATGTCAAACGGTTCTCCGTGCATGGCATTCGCGCTCATGGCGGTGGTGAACTGGCGGGAGCAGGGCGAATTTGATCGGGCGGTGCATGCGGTCATTTTGGGCTGGCGCGTCTGCGGCCGGTCAACAGCCGGTACCTGGGAGCCTCGCGAAGACGCCGTTCACTTGCAGCAGTTCCTCGGTCCGCGGGTCGATGAACTCCGGGTAAACCCCGACATTCAAGAGCCCGCGTTCCGTCAGCCAGCAATGCAGTTGGTCGAAGCTGGGGGCGTGGTCGTACATCGGCGACAGCGACATCTCCAGCGTCACGACCTTCACGCGCGGCAGGTGCCGTTCGAGCCCACGCAACACATGCCCTTCAAATCCTTGCGTGTCGATCTTCAGCCCGATGGGGCCGTCCCCGGGCAGCGACTCGTCGAGATAGTCGTCGAGCGCGATCACTCGACAGTGCTCGCGCCCCGTATAGGCGGACTGCGGAGCCCCGTTGAGGTGCTTTTCGAGCATCGGCAACAGAGACGAACTGTACGAATTCCCAGCGATGTTGATCTCGGCTTCACCACGGGCCTCGCCAACGGCCGCACGCGGGGCGACCGTCCAGCCGGGGTCGCTCGCCGCGTTCCGCACCAGTTCGGCGTGGGCCGCCGACAGTGGCTCAAACGAGACGATCTTACCGGCGAACCCAACTCCCCGAAGGTCGCGCCCAAACTGCCCCGAGTTGCCTCCGACATCGAGTATGACCCGGATGTTCCACCGCTCGACGTAACTGACAAATTGGTTCAGCGACCAGTTGACGAAGTCCGTGTACGTCGGAGCCCGCAGCGTCGCTGGGGCATCTGCCGCCTCGGGCTGACGTCTCCGGATCTCGTAGCCCACGGCCCGAAGACCGGATTTCAGGAACTGCTTCGCAAGCGTCGTAACCATGAAATTAGACCTCGGATCTTCTCGGGAACCGATCGCGCCGACTCGCCACGGTGACGTGTCCGTTTCCGGAAACAATTTTGTCCGCTCGATTGTCGAGAAAGCCGGTGACCGCCTGCATCTTAAGCAGGGTCAATCAGCCGGCTCGCCGCAACGCCGGGTCTTCGATGTGATCGAGGAACCACTGATACGTTGTGCGGATTCCGTCCGCCAGCGCGACTTGGGGCCGCCAGCCGAGCCCTAAGATCCGTGACACGTCCAGCAACTTCCGGGGCGTGCCGTTCGGCTTCGACGTGTCCCACACGATTTCGCCACGATACCCGACGGCGTCGGCCGCGAGCGAGGCGAGGTCGCGGATCGTCAGGTCTTCGCCGCAGCCGATGTTCACGATCTCTTCGGAGTCGTACGTCTCGACCAACAGCCGGCACGCCTCGGCCAAGTCGTCAACGTGGAGGAACTCGCGGCGTGGCGACCCGTCACCCCACAGGATCACGGCCGGCCGGCGGGCACGCTTCCCTTCGTGGAACTTCCGCAGCATCGCGGGCAGCACGTGGGACGATTCGAGCGCGAAGTTGTCGCCCGGCCCGTATAGGTTCGTCGGCATGGCGGAAATGAACCGGCAGCCGAACTGCCGTCGGTATGCCTGTGCCAGTTTGATGCCGGCGATCTTGGCGATGGCGTAGGCCTCGTTGGTCGGTTCGAGCAACCCAGTTAGTAACGACTCTTCACGAATCGGTTGCGGTGCGAACTTCGGGTAGATACACGAACTACCCAGGAAAAGGAGTTTCTCGACTTTGTACTTGTGTGCGGCTTTCAACACGCTCGATTGAATATCAAGGTTGCCCAGCAGAAAATCGACCGGGAAATCGTTGTTCGCTTTGATACCTCCAACCTTGGCGGCGGCGAGGATCACGGCGTTCGGGCGTTCTCGGCGGAAGAAGTCATCGACCGCATCTGCATTCGCCAGATCGAGTTCGGCCCGCGTCCGTGTGACAACTCGCCAACCCGGCTCACGGCCGAACCGGCGAGTAAGAGCCGAGCCGACCAGACCGCGGTGACCGGCGATGAAAATCGACTGGGACGTCATCTGGTGGCCTCCTCCGGGGCGTAACTGCCCGCTTAATCGGTAGTTGAATTTTATCGTCACGAAACGACTCTCGAATTCAGCGATTTTGGATTTCGGGCGGTTCCGTGACATCCGGTGTTACTGTTTCAGCCCAAATGGCACCAGCGGCGGTTTGGGATTGTCAGGCCCAAATAGAAACGTCCGCACATTGCCCAATATAAAAATTTCCGCTTTTTGGGGGGTTAGGGACTTGGGCCAACTGTACTGGCATCGGTCCGCCCGCACGTTGATCCGTGCAATCGGGGGACGGCGAGCCTGACGACCGTTCGGACGCCCCGCGGCCGGTCGCGGATGAAGGAATGGAGTATTTCTGACCCTGCATGGCTTGTCCCCGCACCTCTGAAACCGAAGCCGTTCGAGCGCGATGCATATCGCGTCCTCGAGAAAGAAACAAGTCCATCTCGACCGTGGGTGCAAACTGATCGGAACAATTCAGGCTGGCCGATAGTTCATTCAGCATTCGGAGCTTTGATGCGATCAAGCTGCTAATGTGCAGCAGGCCGAAGAGCCACAAGATCTGCTTGAGTACGCCACGCTCGCGGCCGAAAATTCGACGAAATGCACCCTTCGCATTGCGACGAAAGCTCGAACTGAATGACCGAATTAGCGATGACATGTTCCGCTTTCCTCGCCTTCGAAGCACGATCGAGAGGAGCATCGCTCGATAATCCAGAGAAGCTGCGAGCAAACTCCGCCGCCATGCGCCGAGGAGGAATACCGACAGTCAAAAAAACTGTCAAGAGATGGTTTGGGCTGTATCGGGAGCGTAGGCAAGAGAATGCGACGACGTTGAAATGTTACTTGGACGTTTGCCGTTTCAGCCAGGACACCATACCGCCCATGAACGGGTGTTCGGTCCCTTCGAATTCCAGTGTGTGATACGCTCCTGGGTATTCGATGATCGTTTTGTCGATCGATGGAAATTTCTCGACGTAGTCTCTCACCTTCGCGTTGTCGATAATCTGGTCCTTCTCCGCCAACAGCAAAAGGACCGGAACCTTCACACGTTTCCACGCTCGCCGCAGATAAATGTCGAGGGCCCGGCTCCAGAACATCAGACGGGCCGTGGCAAATCGCAATGCCAGTGGATCGTTTTCGAGGAACTTCTGCCATTTCGGCGACGAAGTGAACATCGCCGGGTCGTTGAGTGGAATCGGAAAGAGCCGCGAGGGACGCACCAACCGGGCGACGAAGACTCGAACACGTTCGAAAAACGTCGGATTCACTTTCGAGAAGATTCCCGGACACAACAACATCAAGCCATCGACCAATCCGGGAAAGCGGTACTGCATACCGACGCCGAACTTGCCGCCCCAGGAGATTGCCCCCAGAAATTTCGGCAAGCCGTCCTTGGGAAGTGAGAGGAGGAACTCGCCGAAGTCGTCGAGCACGCGTCGGAAGCTGGGGATATCGCCACGTTTCGCCATGTTTTGACCGCTGCCGCGTCGATCGAGGAAAAAGACCTCGAATCCCTCCTCGGCCAACTTGGCACACGAGGCCGGATACCAACCGCCGTGGCTCTGGATGCCATGGATAAAGACCACACGTCCACGAGGCGTTCCCGTCGTGGGAAAATGGCGAAAGAAGAACGTATAGCCATCACTCGCCGTGAACGTGCCGAGCTGAGGATGGCCGGGTTCGTCGATCGTGAACGACATATTAGCCAAGCAGGACATCCTTCCGTTCGGTCACGCGTGCCAGAGCTTGCGGGTCGATCATGATCCCCAGACCGATGCTATTAAGCGCGGGAGCGCAACCGCCCCAGCCGAAGGTAATATCTTGCTTGCCGAGAGCTTCCTTGACGAGATGCCGATCGTACGACCCTTCGAGATAACGGATATTCGCGACGCTACAGGCAAAATTCCGCCCCGCCGCGGAGAGAATGGCCGTCTCGCCGATCTGGCAGCCGAGTTGATAACCGAGACCCGCTTCTCTGGCCAAGAGAGCCAATCGCAACGACGGGATGAACCCGCCACACTTCGACAGCCGCAAATTGAAGAGATCGCATAAGCCATTGTCGATAGAATTCTTGGCATCGACGAAGCCGCACAGCGACTCGTCGAGCATAATCGGCGTCTTCACCCGCTTGCGGATGCGCGCCAGTTGAGTGACGTCGGCATGGGGGATCGGTTGCTCGACGCTGGTGATGCGGAATGGCTCCAGTTCGCTGATGCGATCAACCGCCTCGTCCGCACTCCAGGCTTCGTTGGCATCAACACGTAGATCAGTCTTCTTGCCGATTCGTCCACGAATCACATTAAAGCGAGCGACGTCGTCATAGCCTTCGATGCCAACTTTGATCTTCACCTGCTTGAAGCCATAGATCCAC
Organism: Planctomycetota bacterium; assembly: GCA_021413475.1. Taxonomy (GTDB): domain Bacteria; phylum Planctomycetota; class Planctomycetia; order Gemmatales; family Gemmataceae; genus JAIOQJ01. The sequence goes on from JAIOQJ010000377.1 coordinate 6,522, forward strand.
ATTCGCCAGGCGGCAAAGCGGGCCTTCAGACCACGGGCCGAGGTGATCGCCCCGCTGTAACGCACCCAGTCGTGAAATTCATAAATCTCCGGGGCGACAATCTTGGAGACTACAGTAAGCGGTTCGCCATAGGCGCGGCCGTAGGCGTCGAGAATCGCCAGTTCGACGGCACATCGCGCTGCGTTGCCCCCCACCCCACGCGTGTCACCCGGCACGGGAGCAAGTTTCAGGCGATCGGCCATCGCCACGGCTTTCTTGAAATCGTCGCACCGTTCAAACTGGGCCGGTAGATCGCTGCGCTTCAGCAACTCGATCGCGGTATCCGCGGTTTCACCGGTGACATAATCTCGTGGCACCCCTTCGCCGTGGCCAATGGTCCCATCGTCGAGCACGCAGCGAACGACGACGTTCTGCGTTTCCGAGCGAGTATGCGACGCATGCTTGATCGGCTTGCGTAGCGGAATCCGAACGACGAACGCGCTCAACTCACTGATTTTCATGAGGGTTTTTGTACGAATTCAAGCCGCTTGCGGCTTCGCGCTCGCTTTGACGACTCAAGCTGATTTCTAATAGGAAAGCGAGCGCGAAGCAGCGAGCGGCTTTACTTTCCCGCGATTCCACTTGTCGAACAAAGGAACAACCCAATCACAACGACCAACCCCGCGCCGACCACCGGGAGCACGCGCACGGTTCGCTCGTTGAAAAGTCGCTGAAACCAACGCCGTTCACTCCAGCGACTCTTGCCGAAGCGCCCCGCATAAACCACCGACAGGCCGATCAAGATTAAAATCGAAGCTAGACCGATGCTGAAGCACAACACCACCGGCAACGCCAGCCAGAACTGCCCGGTGGCGATGCAGCCGATCACCCACATGATCGCTCCCCAGCAAGGGATGATCCCGCCGGCGATTCCTAGAAGAATCAGCCGCACCGTACTTCCCTTCTCCGCAGGCAGCGGTGCTTCGCCGTGCGAATGAGCGTGCCCCAAGTCGAAGAGATGTACGTGATCCGACCGGCCCGCAAGCCGTTGCAGAAACAGCCAGACGCCTAGCCCGGCAATAAGCAGGCCGCCTAGAAATCGTAGTACCGTATTCACCGACTCTGCGGAGTTTTGCGGAAGGACATACCGCAAAAGCAACGCAATTCCAAACGCGGCACTCGTATGCGTCAAGGTCGTGACCACACCGAGCAGCACCGCATGCCGAGGAGTGCCGCGTTCGCCAATCAAATAGGCCGCCACCATCGTCTTGCCGTGCCCCGGCATCATCGAATGCATCGCCCCATGCACTAATGCAATCAGCATCAGCAGCCAGAGGCCGTAATTCGTGGAGAGGAGCGTCTTCAGATCTTCGTTGTGCAAACGCTGCCAAAGGCTTGGCATCGGAGCAGGCGGCGGATCCTCTTTCGGCAGCGTAATTTCGGGCACGATATCCGTGGCAGAAAGTGTTGATCGGAAAACGACGAACGCCTTATGCTCTTTGTTGGGATCAACTCCCATTCCTTCCCAACGCCGTGGTTCAACGGGCGCATCCAGCAACGTGAAGGCTTTCGGGTCATCGACCGTCATTCGATATGGCCCAGGAACTCCCGGAAAGTTGCCATCCGAGATTTCGAGCCGATAGTCCCCGGCCACGGGAAGCCAAGCGCCGCGAAGACGGATATGAAAGTGCGAGGAATCTTGCTGATCGATGCGTGTTTTCTCGATGGCCCAGACGATTGGCTTGTCGTTCCAGAATCCAAGAAGTTGATCGGGAATCACGACCTTGAAGCGTTCCATGCAGGCGGCTTCGAGCCCCGCCCGGCTCTTCACGCCGCGAGTGTCGATGCGTTCGTCGAACTTGGGAAGATTGAAAAGCGATACTTGACTGATCTCGATTCGGTAATGAACCTCAACATGGTCCTTCAACAGAGAAACCGTGATGTTCCGATCGTAATACTCTACCGGCGGATTGTGGGCGTTAAGCCGATGTGAGGATAACCAGAAAAGTAGGACGCCGAAGAAATAACAAAGCCCGCGAACCAGGGTTCGCGAGCTTCGTTGACATTCGCATCGGATGAAAATCACGGAGGCACGTTTTTCGGTTTTGCTTCGACTATTTCGAGCGGGGTTGGTCTTCCCCTTGCAATGACTAAGCGCCATCAACGCATACCCCGTCACCAGGCTCGGGTCGCCTTCCATCCAACGGTCGTTGGCGTTCACAAAACTCCCATCGGCCTTCTGACGCTTGGCAAGGGCCTTCGTGATTTCGGCCTTCCAATCGTGCTTTTTACCGGAAGCATCCACGAACTCGGCGATTCCCATGACGTCGAAAGTCTTCGCCATCGTGTGGTAGTAATAGTACAGCCCGCGTTCCGCGAGTTCCTTCGGCATGCCAGGGTTGCCGTCGAGTGTGTAGTTCTTCTGAATCCACTCGTACGCGGTCTTGTAGCGTTTGTCTTCCTTGCCGAGGCCGCAGTAGATCATGCTCTTGATGCCGGCGTATGTCATGCTGCCATAACCCGACAAGTTTTCGTTCTTCGGATCGTCGGAAGTCTTGGTCGACCCGCCGCCGGCTGCCGAGTAGATGAAACTCCCATCGTTGATCTTGCCGGCCCAGGGTCGGTCGTTGAACTCCGACTTCAAATTCTGGCAACGGCTCACGAAGACCAACGCTTTCTTGAGAGCGGGATCATCGGACGGAACACCCGCGTCGCGCAGGGCATCGATAAAGAACTGCGTGTTCGAAAGATCGGGACGTGATTTGCTATCGTAGCCCGCGCCGCCGAAGAAGTCGTCCTTCTGGTTCTTCCCTTCCTCCTCGTCCCACTGCAATTTCTTGAGAAAGTTGACGCCGTCGCCGACGATGGCCTTGTAGCGTTCGGGCTTATTCGCGGCCGTCAACGCCATGACGTTCACGCTGGTCACATAGTTCTGCAACTGCACAGATGCCTCGGGCCCCGCAATATGTCCCGCCTTGGCGTTGACCAGCGATTCGATGAATTTCAGCGCTTTCGCGGCCATCGAATCATCGGTGCCCACTCGGCCCGTTTGCAAAAGCCCCGTGAGGACAATCCCGGTCACACCGCGATTTCGCGGAGCCTGCCCCCAGCTACCGTCCGCGTTCTGCGTCGATTTCAGATGCTCGATCGCTTTATCGACGACTTTATTCCAGTCCTCGTCCTTGGGAGCGGCCTGACTTGGTGCGGCTGTGCCCAAGAAGAGAACGACGGCAAGGAGAATGGCTCGTTTCATGGCGGTTTCTCGCGGGATGACATCAATGAACACATTCTATCAGACAAGGTCGTCAATCGGAAGTGCCGAGCGAAGGTCGGCCCTTGAGATCGTCGAGAGCAGACACGACGGACAGAACATCTTGATTGGATTCCATAATGATCGCCTCTACAAACGAAAAATCGCGGGCATGTAACCTCTCCATTTTAATGCACTCTTGTATTTGCATTAATTGATCGCCAGAATGGAGCCGGCTAATTCGTGCATGTGAGTCGGGAAATTTTCCTTCGTGTTCCATAGGAGAAAAGCAATGAGACCGTGGATACACGTTCCTGCGTTACTCATCTCGATGGCAATCATCGTCTCTCTGGAAGCCCAGGGGGCCGACAAGGACAAATCGTGGGTCGGCGAATCGATCCTGCCGACCAAGCCCGGCAAGGATATCAAGTTCGGCGATCGGGTTGACGGCAAGCAGGTTTATTTTCCCTTCCCCAACATTTGGCCTTTCAAAGTGCGTGAGGAGAAAGAAGGCTGGTTGCGCCTGCACGATGGTCGGCGCGAGGGATGGGTGGATAAGAACGACTTCGTTCTGGCGAGTGAAGCGTTCACCTATTTCGACAATCGTGTGCAAAACAATCCGAGGGACGGCTTTGCTTTGGCGATGCGCGGTGCCTTCTGGCTGGAGAAGAGGGAGCCAGACAAGGCCATCAAGGATTTCGACGAGTGCATCCGGTTGAATGCAAAGGACTCCCCTGCCTTCAACAATCGTGGGCAGTCGTGGTTCGTCAAGAAGGATCTCGAAAAG
>JAIOQJ010000206.1 GCA_021413475.1 Planctomycetota bacterium
CTACGACAACATGGGCGTTCTTGCCCGCCTGCCGCGCACGGCCACGTTGCTGCCGATTCAGAATGGTTTCGATTCCGACCTGGAAGACTGGGACCACGCCCTGGAAGTGATCGCGTCGTTCGTTTCCGAGTGCCCTGCCGATCGGCCGCACACGCGAATTACTCGCCCGGGTAAGTTGCACATCGGCCCGCGAAATTCGAAGAGCGAGCACGACGGAAAGCTCTTGCCCATGCTCGTGGAAGCGTTCCGCCGCGCAGCCCTGTTCGGCGTGGTCGAGGTGCCGTCGATCGAACCGTTCAAGTACACAAAACTGATGTACAACGCGGCCATTTCACCGGTCGCCGCCGCGGCGGGAATCGACAATGGCAAGCTGCTCTCCAACGCGAAAGCCCGCCGGCTTTTCTTCGCGTTCATTCAAGAGAACTATCGCATTCTCTCGGAAGCTGGCATCCCGCTCGGCAAGATCGGCCCGATGAAGCCGTCCACGGTCACGGCCATTCTGAAACGCCCCTGGATCGCTCGCCTGTTCGCGCGGGCCTTTGAACCATCGCTGCGCGGCACCTATTGCTCGATGGCCCCCGATTTGCCGAAAGGAATCACCGAGATCGATTACTATAACCAACGCCTGGTCGATCTGGCGGGCGACCGGCCGAGCCCGCTGAATCGGGCCGCGGTGGATCTCATCAAGCGGATGGAGAAATATCGGATTGCACCGAGCGAGAAGATGCTGGATGAGCTTTTGAAGGCGATGGGGTGAGGGCTTCTTTATTCGTAGGACGGCCTTCCTTGGCCGTCTTCGTTGCTTCACAACGCGAGCTTGTTCAAAAGACCGCCAAGGAAGGCCGTCCTACGCAAACCCCGCGTACGCCTCTCCCCGCGCCGTAAAGTGAAACCGCCGCCGCTGCTCATCCAACGGCTCGATGTCGATCCGCAAATAATCCGCGGGAAGAGCTTCCTCCACGCGGTCAGCCCATTCGATCAAGCAGACGCCGCCGGCGTCGTAGTATTCGTGAACGCCCAGGTCGATGAACTCTTGGGGCCCTTTCAAGCGGTAGGCGTCGAAGTGGAAGATTGGCAGTCTCGCGGGGTATTCCTGAATGAGCACGAACGTCGGCGAAGTGACCGCCATCGGGTTGCGGATGCCCAGGCCCTCGGCGATAGCACGGACCAGATGCGTCTTACCCGCCCCGAGCGGACCAATTAACGCCACCACGGCCCCCGGGAAAAGCAGTTCGCCGAGCCGGCGGCCCAGGGCCTCCGTCTCGGCGAGTGATTGGACATCAACTTGCTTCGTGATCACATTCTGTCTTCCTGTTACGCCGACTTCGCGCGTTTGTGCAGGCGTTCCGTCTTCCAGCGTAGATACGCATGCATGAACGGGTCGAGGTCGCCGTCGAACACTTGGTTGACGTTCGGGATCTTGACGTCGATGCCGTCTCGCTCGTCACGAGCCAGCGTGTACGGTTGCATCACGTAACTGCGGATCTGGCTGCCGAAGGCCACTTCACCCTTCGAGTCGTAACGCTTTTCGATGTCGCCCATCCGCTTCTGCTCCTCGATCGCGTAGAGACGCGTCTTGAGCATCTTGATGCAGTTGTCGTAGTTCTTGTGCTGGCTGCGCTCCGTGCGGCTTTCCGCCCTTACACCGCTCTTGTGGATGAGCCGGACACCCGATTGCGTCTTGTTCTGATGCTGCCCGCCCGGGCCGCCGGAGCAGAACGTTTGCATCTCAAGTTCTTTTTCGTTGATCTCGATCTCGATGGTGTCGTCGAGTTCGGGAAGCACATCGACCGCGGCAAACGACGTCTGCCGGGTGTCGCCGCCACCGAACGGACTGATGCGTACCAGCCGATGCACACCGATTTCGCTTTGCATGTAGCCGTACGCGTAGTCACCAACGATTCGGAAGGTGACACTTTGCAGGCCCGCTTCTTCGTTGGGGGCGATATCCTGAATTTCCACCGCAAAGCCGTGGCTTTGGCCCCACTTGGTGTACATGCGCAGCATGATCTCGGCCCAGTCGCAAGCGTCAGTGCCGCCCGCTCCTGGCTTGATCGAGACGATCGCGTTGCTGGCGTCGTGCCGGCCGCTCATCATCGCTTGCAATTCGAAGCGGTCGTAAAGCCCGGAGACTTTATCGACTTCGCCAAGCAGGTCGTTTTCGAGCGAGGGGTCTTCCTCGGTCAATTCCGCAAGCGCTTGCAGGTCGCCGGCCGAGGCGGTGAGTTCTTCGTACGGCTTTAGCAAACCGTTGAGCGGCTTGAGGGCGTTGATGATTTTCTTGGCGGCTTCCTGGTTGTCCCAGAAATTCGGCTCGCCCATTCTGTTCGTGAGCCGATCGCGTTCGGCAATTTTAGTGGGGATGTCAAAGAGAGTCCCGCAGCTGGGTTAAACGGGTGCAGAGATCGTCAGTGCGACGGCGGAGTTCGGGATTCATGGCATCTTCCTTCTCAGATAATCAAGGCCACGGGAGTGGCTATCACTTGGAGCGTAGCATATCACAAAGGGTTCATGAAACAATTCGAGTTAGGAGCGCGACATGGGTAAACTCGACGGAAAAATCGCCCTCATCACGGGTGGGGGCAGCGGTGTCGGGCAGGCGGCCGCCAAGCTTTTCCTCGCCGAAGGGGCGAAGGTGGCCATCTCAGGCCGCGACGGGGCCAAGCTCAAGCAGGCCACTGAGTCAATCCCCGGCGGCGACAAGATCCTGGTGATTCCGACCGATGTCACCGACCCGGCCCAGGTGGCGGCCTTAGTTAGCCAAGTCACCAAGAATTTCGGCCGCATCGACATTCTCGTCAACAACGCCGGCACCAACATCAAAGCCCGCCGGATGCGGGAACTGACGCTCGAAGCCTGGAATAACTTGGTGCGCACGAACCTGGATGGGGCGTTCCACTGCATCCGGGAAGTGTTGCCGCAAATGATCGACCGCAAAGACGGCATTATCATCAACGTCAACTCGATCTCGGGCAAACGACCCTACCCGCTTGCGGGTGCCGGGTACGCAGCCGGGAAGTTCGGTCTGCATGCTCTGGCGGGCTGCCTGGCCAATGAGGAACTCGAAAGCGGCATTCGCGTCAGCAGCATTTATCCGGGTGAGATCGACACGCCCATTCTGGAAGTGCGGCCGGTTCCCGTGACGGCAGAACAGCGTGCGAAAATCTTGAAGCCGGAAGACGTAGCGAATGCGATCTTGTTCGTGGCGACGCTGCCGCCGCACGTTTCGGTGCCGGAGTTGATTATCAAGCCGACGGCGCAGGCGTATTTTTAATGAGAAGGAATCGGAATTTCTTCGTAGGACGGCCTTCCAAGGCTGTCATTTATACACAACTGTTTCACGGTTCGTGGCCGAAGGTTTGCCAGGCTTGGGCGAAGTCGGCCATGCGGCGTAGGCCGCCCCAGATTGGTTGGGGGCCAGGTGGTGCTTCTCCCGGGCG
>JAIOQJ010000258.1 GCA_021413475.1 Planctomycetota bacterium
CAAGCCCCGAGGCGAGGCTTTGCGAGCCTCGGGGATCTGCAGAAGCAGGGTCCTGCCGCCTCCTTTTTGGGTCCAAGGCAGAGCTCGCCATTTAAGTCTCAGAACATTCGGTGGCGGAGAATATCATGTCGGTATCACCGCCAAACCCGGAAGAGAACGCCCGCCTTGGCTCGGAGGTCTTCCGCAGTGGTGCGACCATTTGCCCACGTTGTGGTAGCCCGGTTCTTCACGCGGTTCCGCGACGCACTACAGTAGGGGAGATTCGTGAGTTTGCTCGACTGGCCGGATGGGCTGAGGTAGAGCGGGATGGCTGGGTGCATCCTGGCTGCTACTGTCTACGCGGATGCTTCAGGGTACTGGCCGAGTACGACCCGAGCTTATTCCTTGTGACTGTCGGCCCGCGCCGCCCCGAGGTTATCCTTCTGGTCAAGAAACTGTTCCGCGTATCTTTGGTCGAAGCTCGAGCGCTGGTGGACGGAGGTGGCCTGCGGTTGTTAGACGGCCGGCCTTGGTACGACTGCCGAAATTTGGGGGCCCAGTTCGAAAGGCTAGGTGCCACCGTCCGTATCGGTTTCTAACGGCGTAGGAAACGAACGCCAGAAGTTGCAAGTGGTTCGACGGACTACTCAACGATCCCGTCAGTGGACGTACTCATGAACTGGCCTACCCTTTTCGATGAATCGCAACCCAATCCCGGCGCCTCCGACGCGGACATCGATCGCTTCGTGGCCGCCATTGGCCAACCGCTTTCCGCAGCGGAAATCGCCGAAGTCAATCGCTCGCAACAGAATCCGCACGCTGTGGGCGACCCGCTGCATGCTCGCTACCGTCCGTTTGATCCGTCGATCTGGCTGATGCCAAATCGGCCATTGCCGGCGGACTATCTTTCCTTTCTTCGCTGGTCGAACGGCGGCTGGTGCCGCACGGGCGAGCGGGAGTTCGGCTTTTTTCCTACAGTTGATCCGAAAGGCGGCGTTCGCGCGATGATGCTGGCTTATCACGTGCCACAGTACATGCCGGGGGCCCTTCCCTTCGCGTTCAATGGCGGCGGCGTTTTTTATTTGTTCGACATGCGAGCTGCAACCGCCGAAAATTACCCGGTTGTGTGCGCCAGCGCCGGCAACTTGGGTTGGGGAAAGGAAGAGTGCTGGCTTGTCGCGGACTCGTTTTTGGAAGCTTGCCAAGGGGACAGCAACGTCGAGGATTTGCAATCGCCCGAAACCACATCGAAGTACGACCCGTTGGAGCTGGTGGCAATATACATCGAGCATCCGTTGAAGTCGATCAAGACGCTCCTGAACATCAAGGAGCATCTGGGCATCGAGACTTCGATTGCGGAACTAAAGAAAATGGCCGCATCCGTGCCGTGCTGCGTCGCCGAAGGATCGACGTATGCGCGAGCCATCCACGCATGCGCCAAGGTGAATGCCATCGAGCCATGCCTGGGAATTCGAATGATGCGGGATCGCTCGGTAAGCCTTCCGCTGAAGTGGGGATCGTAGTCTCTGAAGTCGCGAACGTGCGTAAACATGCTCCTTGCGTGGCGGATCACTCCACCGTAGAATCGGTGGATCGTTTCGAGAAGCCCCGTCACCCTTTTTTCTCCTCACCAGTGCCACAACATGTTCGATTTCAAATACGAAAAGGTCGGCCAGAACAGAAATATCGTGGCCGTGGTGCTATCCGGCACTCTCGACGCGAGCAACTGCGACTACCTGCTCGACTGCATCAAGGACGAGATTCTCGAAGGCCACAACAAGTTGATATTGGACTGCGGAAGGCTCGAGTTCATTTCAAGCATGGGCCTGGGGATGCTCGTCCGAGTCAATTCCCGGATGAAAAAACTCGGCGGCGACGTGAAGCTCGCCGACGTCCGAAGTGCCGTATCTCATTTGCTGGGCGTGGTGGGACTGAATCGGATCTTCCAAATCTACCCCACCGTCGGCGATGCAATCGAGGCCCACGGCGGGTGAAGTCTCGCATTCTCTCAATCTTCCGTGAGCATATGAAAACCTTCGTTGCCGCTATTCTCATCGCTTGCACCTTCATGCCAGCCATCGTATTGGCTCAAGAACCCGCCGAAAAGAAGCAGCCAGCGGTGGAGAGGCCGAAGGCGAAGACCCGCAAGATTGCCCACGGTGGTTGTTACTATCCGTTTCCCGTTCAGGCGAACGATCCCAAGGAACCGATTGCCAAGGAGTTCTCACTCGATCGGGGTGGCGAATATCTCGACAAATTGACGCGGCAGTGGAACAAGGAGGTGGGGTGCGTCACTTGTCACACGACACTTTCCTACTTTACGTCGCGCCCGGCCCTGAAAAAAGACTCGAACGTGGCCGTGGATGAGTTGCGAGATTTCATGGAACATCGGGTGGCCAACTGGAAGACCGATAAGCCGCTCTGGGATGCCGAGGTGCTCATCACGGCCGTTTCGATGGCGATCCATGACGCCAATACAACGGGCAAGCTGCAACCGCAGACCCGCACGGCACTCGAGAAAATGTGGAGCTTACAACGCCCGAACGGCGCATGGAATTGGCTCAAGGCCGGCACGCCTCCCTTCGAACACGACGATTACTACGGAGCCGTTCTGGTTGCCGTCGGCGTCGGCCTTGCCCCGGAAAACTACGCGGCGGATATTGGGATTAAAGACGAAGTCGCGAAGCTTCGGCAGTATTTGACCAAGACACCGCCGCCCAGTTTGCATCACGCGGCCTGGTTGATGTGGGCGGAGGCCAAGTTGGGCGGCGTCATGACCAAGGAAATGCGCGACCAGAAAATCAAGGAACTAACGAAATTGCAGAGGCCGGATGGCGGCTGGTCGTTGCCCTCTCTGGGTGGTTGGAAGGGACGCGACGGCTTACCCATCGACCAGGCCGCGAGCGACGGCTATGGCACGGGTCTGGCGGTCTTTGCACTGCGACAGGCCGGCGTGCCTTCAGACAACGAAACGATCCGCAAGGGCGTGCAATGGCTCAAAGCCAATCAACGCGAATCGGGTAGCTGGTTTACGGGCTCGCTGGGCACGCGTTATCGCCTCAACTTCATGTCCCACTCGGGGACCGCATTTGCGATCATGGCGATCAAAGCGTGCGAGTAACTCAACCCGTCCCGAATTGCCGGTCGCCGGCGTCGCCGAGGCCGGGAATAATGTACTTTCGCTCGTCGAGGTACAGATCCATCCCGGCCAGGTGAAGCGCAACATCTGGATGATTCAGACTCATCACGTCTACCCCCTCTGGCGAGGCAATCAGGCCGACGAACTTGATTTGCTTCAGGCCCCATTTCTTGAGAATGTCGACGGCCACCGTCAAGGAACCTCCTGTTGCAAGCATCGGATCGACGACAAAGCCGATATCGATATTCGGGACGGGCGGAAGCTTGTTGTAATAGGTGATTGGCTGGTGGGTGTGGTGGTCGCGGAACAGGCCGAGATGCCAGACGCACGATTTGGGTAATACTTGCAGCATTGCCTCGGCCATGCCGAGGCCCGCCCGCAAAATCGGGATGATGCCGACCCGCTGCCAGATCACTTTTGAAGCACAATCGGCGAGCGGCGTCCGCACGTTCACCGAAGTTAATTGCAGATCGTGCGTCGCCTCGTAGAAGAGAAGCTGCGCGATCTCCCCCATCAGTTCGCGGAACTGCATCGGTTCCGTATGGAGGTCGCGCATCAGCGCGAGCTTGTGCTGCACCAGGGGATGGCTAGAGACGTGTAGTGACATATTCCTCGCCAGTGGCTTGTCGATGATTGCCAACTCTCAGCAATTCCAAGTTTCAAGTTTCGAGTTTCAAGTTGCCAGAATTGATACGAGAAAACGTAAGTTTTTCATGCGTTTGAGACTCGAAACCTGGAACTCGAGACTAGGAACTACTGACTCTCACTTGAAGGCCTTGATCCAATCGTAAAACGGCTTCGCATGTGCGGTCACAGTCGCGGCCGGTCCGCTCAGGCGAATCAAATAAGTGCCGTCGTCGTTCGAGAATATCACGAAGATGACGCGGGAGTTCGGCCGAGTTTCCTGCTTCGATTTGGGATCGAACGGCCGTTCCTTGTAGAGCCAGGTTCCTTCCACATCGAGGACATCGACAGTTGATTTGCCGACCTTGATCTGCGCTTCCTTGGAGATGTCTTCAACGCTCTTGCCCTCCGGCGGCACGAACATTTCCTTGTAGCGGGTGAAGTTCTGCGGCACGGTGTTTGTCAGATTGGGAAAGATGTAAACTTCCGCGTCCGTGGACCCTTTCGAACCGGGCAGTCGAAACTGGTACGAACGGAGTCGCGTGAGCGGTTTTTCCGATTTCCAGTCGGCCGGTGTGGTCGAGCTGAGCCCGTCGAGTTTGACAACGGTTCCCTTGGGTTCATCCGCGCCCGAGGCGAAGGAACTGAGCACCAGAAAGAGAGCGATGGAACCAACGATCCGCATGAGAAACTCCGGAAGAGAGCAATCAGATACGGGCAGTATACTTACCCGGCGGGAAGAGGTACAACAAGAAGGGCATTTTCTCTACGAGGAATCTTCACATGCTCACACGTCGTGACTTCTTGAGTTCGGCCGGTCTTTCAGGATTGACTCTCGCGTGTGGGACGCGCGCGGCCGAAACTCCCAATCCTGTCCCCTTCCGCGCGGCCACCAAAGGGCCCAAACATCACTTCTTCGGTTACTACGACAAATGTCCCTGGGACAAGACCGGCCGCTATCTGCTGGCGATGGAGATCGATTTTTGCGACCGCCAGCCAAAAGAAGGCGAAGAACTGACGATCGGCATGGTCGATCTTAAGGACAAAGACAAGTACATCGTCCTCGATCAAACGAAGGCCTGGTGCTGGCAGCAGGGGACCATGCTGCAATGGCTCGGTTCCGCGCCCGACCGCGAAGTGATTTACAATAGCGTGCGCGAGAAACAGTACGTCGCCACCATCCGCGATGTGCATACCGGCAAAACCCGCACGTTGCCGAAACCGATCTACGCCTTGAGCAACGACGGCAAACAGGCGGTGACGCTCCCCTTCGACCGCCTGAATCGTCTACGGCCGGGCTACGGTTATGGTACTCTCCCCGAGCAATTCGCCGACAATCCCGCACCGGAAAAGTACGGGATTTTCTGGATGGACGTCGCGACGGGCAAGAACGAATTGGTTGTCCCCATCGCGAAACTGGCCGCTAACAAGCCGGACGAGCGCTTTCGCGGTGCGCTGCACTGGGTCAATCATCTCCAGTTCAATCCATCGGGGACGCGTTTTCTATTTCTGCATCGGTGGAAGCTTCTCGAAAAATCGTGGTGGACACGGCTCTACACTTGCAAGCCCGATGGCAGCGATCTGCAATTGGTCATCGACGACGGCATGGTTTCTCACTTCGACTGGCGCGACGACGATACTATCCTCGCCTGGGCCAGGACCAAAGCGCATGGCGACCATTTTTATCACTTCGATGTGAAAGGGGCCGAGCCGAAGATCGTTGGTGCCGACGTGTTGCCCCGCGACGGGCACTGCTCTTATTCGCCCGACCGGAAATGGATTCTGAACGACACCTATCCGGACGCCAAGCGAATGCAGTGGTTGATGCTCTTCAACCCGAAGACCGGCCGGCGGATTGATTTGAATCAGTTTCACTTGCCGCCAAAGCTCACGGGTCCGTTCCGTTGCGACCTTCACCCACGCTGGAATCGTGACGGCACCCAAGTTTGTATCGATTCAGGCCACGGCGACACTCGGCAGGTCTACCTGCTAGATGTGACTGAACATGTCAAAGGGTAGCCCTACTTCGCATTCATCACGCAGCGAAACCCCGTGTGATTGGCGGCACTATCCGCGGGGTTCTTATCGCGTGAGGCTGGAAGATAACGCCGGCAATACTCGTTGGCGCAAAGGAACGATCCGCCGCGGCGGACCTTGCTTGGCCCCTCGCCGGGGACTTCTTCAAAGCCTC
>JAIOQJ010000083.1 GCA_021413475.1 Planctomycetota bacterium
ATCGGCACCCGCAGCGAAATGGCGGATGCGTATCGGGACAAGTTGCGCGGGTTGCTTTATTGATCCAACCCAAGCCCTGAGGTGAGGCTCTGCGAACCTCAGGGATGGGCGCTCGATCCCCGAGGTTCGCAGAGCCTCACCTCGGGGCTTGGTCCGTTTTCTTTTCTGAATCACCAACATTTTCACACCCTATCCCGTTCTCTTCATGTAACGAACGTGTAAAGGTCGCCTGACACACCCGGCCATTTCGGGTAAGATCGTCTCCGTGACAATTCCAATCTCTCTCGACTCGAAATGAGGAACGACCATGTTGCGTAAATGCTCCATCGGGCTGTTCGTAGCGTCATGTGCGGTGGCCATGATCGTCGCTGTGCGCGGCGAATTGACCACGGCTCAAACGACCAACGGCGTGGCCAAGGCGATCGAACAACCCCCAGCAGCGGAGTTGCCTGTCGATCAAGGCAACGGCAAATCCGCCCTCAAGCCCGTCAATCCGCTGCCGATTTCGCAAGTGGTGCTCTTCAACAGCGGCGTCGGTTACTTCCATCGTAGCGGCATGGTCGAAGGCGATGCTCGCGTCGATCTGCAATTTCAATCGACCGACATCAACGACCTCATCAAGAGTCTCGTGATCGAGGACACGAAAGGCAAAGTCCTGCCGCTCCGTTACGACAGCCAAGAGCCGATCGAGAAAACCCTCCGCAGCTTCGCGATCAATCTCAGCACCAACCCAACGTTTGGCCAGATTTTGAATCAGGCCCGCGGCGAGAAGGTCGAATTGACGCTCACCTCAAATAACAACACCGGCCTGCCCGGTACACTCAGCGGCACCATCATCGGCATGGAGACGGCCCACCGTTTGCCGACGCCGACATCGACGAACGTCGCCGAGATGGAATTCGTGAACCTGATGTGTACGGAAGGGCTTCGCACCGTGCCGATCAACCAGGTGCAACGGCTGCGGTTTCTGAATCCGATTATCGAAAATGAGCTTCGCCGGGCCCTCGAAGTAGTGGCCAGCGGCCACGATAGCCAGAAGAAATTCGTCCGCCTCGGTTTTCAGGGTCAAGGCAAGCGTGAAGTGAAAGTCGGCTACGTCTCGGAGAATCCACATCGAAAACACCAGCGACGAAGATTGGCACGATATCAAGCTGACGCTGGTCTCCGGTCGGCCGATCTCGTTCCAGATGGACCTCTATCAACCGCTCTTTGTTCCGCGGCCGATCGTCGAGCCTGAACTGTTCGCGTCGCTACGGCCGCCGACTTACTCGGGGCCGTTGACGAGTCAGTTCAACGTGGGTCAAATCGGCGGCTTCGGCGGCAATTTTGCTAACAACAGCATCGCGCAACCGCAGCAGATGGCTCAGCAAGGTTTCAACCCCGGCATCGGTAATTCGGCGGTTCAATCCATCAACCCCAACAATCCTGGACTCAATCGTTTCCAGAACTCGATTAACGACGTGAACCTGAACAACCTGCAACAGCAAAAGCTGACGTTCAAGGATCTCCAGAATCGACGGAACGAAAATAGCAACAAGAGCCAGCAGGAAGTCGCACAAGATCAGCAAAAAGCCAAGCAGATTGGCAGCATCCTGACGGGCGTCGATCCCGACCTAATCGAATCAGCACTGACGGCCGAGGAACTGGGCAATCCCGCTCGCTTCGTCATCGAGGAGAAAGTCTCCCTGCCGCGCCAGCAATCGGCGATGATTCCGATCCTCGAGCAGCCGATCGATGCCGCTCGCGTCAGCATCTACAACCAGCGCGTGCAGGCCAAGCATCCGCTCTTTGGCCTGAAGCTCAAGAACAACAGCAAGCAGTCGCTGATGTCGGGCCCGATCACGGTTTACGACGACAACCAGTATGCCGGCGATTCCCGCATCCTCGACCTGCAGCCGGGCGAAGAACGCTTCATCAGCTACGCGATCGACACCGGCACCGAGATTCTTCCCTTCGACAAGATCATTCCCTCTCCGGAAATGACCGTTCGGATGGAGAACGGCCGCCTGCAAGTCCAGTACAAGATGCGAACGACGCGCACCTACGTCATCAAGAACCGCTCGCCGGAAAGCCGTAAGATCGTGATCGAACAGCCGGTTCGCGAAGGTTGGAAGTTCACCGAGGCCCACAAGGTTATCCAGACCGCCGCCGGCAAGAAAGACGATGAAGGCAAGGAAAAGGACGCGACCTGGAAGGCCGGCGACATTGAAAAACCAACCGAACGCACCCGCGAGCTTTATCGCTTCGCCGTCGACGTCAAGCCCGGCGAGACCGTGAAGTACGAGGTAAGCGAGGAGCTTCCCCGCATCGATCCATTCGAGAACACCAAGCAAGCCGACTGGACCGGTTTCGCCACCACGCTCGGCCTCGACGTTTGGACCGACAGCAAGCGAACGCCCGAAGATCAGTTCGGTATTGAAATCGCCATGAATAATCTGAAAGTCACCCACAAGGATCGCCGGACGACGAATTACTACCTCAAGAACCGGGCCGACGTCGAACGGACAGTCTGGCTCGAACACTTCGTGCAGCGCGAACGGAAGCTCGTCGGCGACGTGAAGCCGGAAGGAGAGGATTCGCAGCGTTATCGCTTCAAACTGATCCTGCCGCCGGGCAAAACATTGTCGCAAACCGTGGTGGAAGAGTTCCTCGTGCCGCGTCCCGAGAGTTTCCCGATGAAAGGCGGCAACTACACGCGCACCGCCAACGACGCGACGGAACTCCCAGCCGATCGCTTCATCACCGACCTTGGCTTCGAAGTTTGGCAGACCCGCAAAACACAGCCAGATTCGTTACTGACCGCCCAGTTCCTCAAGGGAGAGCTACTCACGACTTCCAAGGACAAGGAGACGGTCACCTATCACATCCGCAACACCGCGGCCGTGGAGCGTTCGTTCCAGATCGACCATCACGTTCGCCCGCTCTGGTCCTTTGTCGGGACGGAGAAACCAATCGAGGGGTCGAAGACTTGCTTCCGCATTCCGTTGATCGCGGGCAACGACAAGATGATCAAGCATGACGTGACCGAAGAGAAGACCACTTCCCGTAAGGAGAAAATGGAATCCTTGAACGAGGATCGAGTCAAGGTTCTGCTCGCCTACCCCCAAGTCAGCCAGCCGGTGAAAGACAGCATCCGCAAGGGAACCGCGATGTTGCAGGCACTAGAGCAGACGGTGGCCGCCCTCAAGGAATCGCGTGCTCAGGTCAAGGAGATCACCGACGAGCAGTCTCGCATCAAGGGGAACCTGGAAAGACTTCCCCCGACATCGGAACTCTACAAGCGATTGATCGACAAGTTCGACAAACAGGAAACGGCCCTGGAAAAGGCCCAAAGCCAGATCGCCGAGAAAGTCGGCGAGGAGAAGAAGCAGA
>JAIOQJ010000202.1 GCA_021413475.1 Planctomycetota bacterium
CAATGTTCTCATGCCCACGCCACGAAGCGGCCCATCGGAATCGGCGAGCCAGTCCGTACCCTGACCGATGCGGATTTCATCGTCGGCATGGAGATGCGAATCGGGGTAGAGCGCCGGTAAATGGACCGACCATTCTTCGTCCGTGAACGTGGTCAAGCGAGCGGGCACGATGAAACGATCGCGGAGTGTTTGCTTGTCGCCAATCCGTAGTCGCTTCACCTGCTCGAATGGAAACCACACGTAATCATCTTGAACATAAAGTTCGAGCACGGGGCCGAAGAGATCATCGCAATCGCGTGCTTCGTCGAACTCACGGCCGTCGATGTGCCCGGTCAGCCAGGTCGACATTTCGTCAGCAACGTCGAGTTGGTCGATCGCGGCCGTCAATTTGCCATCGCGGACACATTGAACGGCTTCGAGCCGAGCGAGCAGACTATCCGGCGGAGTTAGCACGAAGCCGGGGTCGAGGTCGATCAGCAAACGACGCCGTTTTTCTTCGGCGGCAAGCAGCATGAAATAGTGCTGAAGATAGGCATCGAGTCCCGGTAAGGTTCGCGGGAGCTCAGCGAGATGTTTTTTGACGACCTCGAGATCGCCATCGAGATGGCAGAGCTCGGCAAGCAGTAACAATCCGGCAGGATCCCCTGGGTGTTCGAGCACCTGGCTTTCCTGGACGGCGAGTGCCTCGCGGAGCTGGCCTTGTTGGAGCAATTCCAGTGCGGTCATACTTGTTTAATACCGCCTGACGCTAAAAGGCCGGCCCTTGGTTGCCACTTTCCAAATCTCCTTCTTATCGCGATCGAACTCGGCGACCCACATCACATTGCCACCCGCGACCACCGTGTTGCCATTCCGCAGTCGCTGAATCCGCGTAGGATCGAGCCGGGTCGGCGATCCGGTGGTCGAATGTTCCCAAACGACTTTGCCATCCTGACCTACCTCGGCGTACTTGTTCCCTTGACCATAGTAAGCGACGAGAAAATTGCCATTGGGCAGGATCTCGAAACCGCCCCAGCCCGAGAGGCTGCCAATATTGATCGAGCGAAGTTGTTTGTTATCCGTGCCGTATTCCGTGATCGAGTTACCGGACAACACAAAGGTATGGCCATTGCGATGGCGAATGGCTTGATACACGGTGCCGCCCGTTTTCGGAAAGTCGGCCACTTTCTGGTTGGTCCGCGTGTATTCGACCACGTCGGCCATCGTCGCGATCAGCGTGTTGCCGTTGGGCAACCGTTGCGCACCGACGGTGTTGCTGTTCAGCCGCGGAGATTCCCAGAGAATCTTGCCCTCGCGATCGCGTTCGGTAACTCGCGAATTGTAGTACTCGGGGATGAGCAACCGGCCGCCGGGAAGGACCTGCACATCAACGGGGCCGCCCAAGTTGCCGAGTTCCCAGCGCTGTTTGCCATCGGGACCGCATTCCCAGATGCGGCCGCCATTCACCCCGCCGCCGTCGACTTCGACGATCAAGGTCAGTCCGCGTAGAGGTTCCACTTCATTTAAGCGGGCGAGTTTCAATTTCTTGTCTTTTTGGCGATCCATCACCCACTTAGCCCATGCGTCGCGGGCTTTCGCTCGCATCCCAGCGTCGTTGCCATTCAAGGTAGCGGGCGGGCGTTCTTCGCTATCGAGTAATTGACAGAGCATATCCTCGACTTGGAATGCGTATTCAATCGGCCCGTCCGACAAGAGCTTCAAGAGGGCGGGCAACGCTTCCTCATCGCCCGCCTTGGCCAATGTACTCCCAGCCAGGTACCGAACTTTCGCTTCGGAATCGTTTAGCAGTCTCCGGATGAGGGCACGCTCGCCGGGTAACGCTTCACCTATCACCTGCACGGCAATCGCGCGCCGGGTCAGATCTTGATCTTCCAGGCATTTGAGCAAGAGCGGGTCGGCCTTGCCCACTTTCTTCGTGTAGGCAACCAATGCGTTTCGCAACCCCTCGGCAATCATCTCGTCGTCCGGAACGCACGGGAGATAAGCGAAGAGCGTACTCACCGTTCCATCCACCTTGTGGTGGGCGAGCAACGTCGCCGCGGCGATGATGCGTGAGGTTTCCTGGTCTTGATTGATTTTTTTCAGACAAATTTCGACTCGGCGAGCAACCTCGACATCGCGATCGCGGCTGGCGGCCCGCAAGATCGGCAAGGCCGCCAAACCGGCATTCGTGAGTTCATCGGACGCCGTTTCACGGACGTCGAAATCCTCGTCGCCCAGCCGGCGGATGGTCGTCAGCAGCTTGGCACGATCGTCGTCATTCAGGGTGCGTGTCTTGAAGAACTGAAGCAGTGATTTGGGATCGGTGGCGACTTGAAAGTCTTCGAGCAACTTCTCCGCCGCCTTGATCGGATCGCGGGGTGGTTCGGGGGGCTTCGTATCAGGCGTTTTCTTCTCGGGCTCCTTTTCGTTCGGCTTTTTGGCGAACGGCACGTCGACATCCTTGGCGGACGATGCGATGGCCAGCGCGATGATGCTGAAGCCGACAAGTACGAGACGGGCCAACATGACAACGCCCCTCCCCAGGAATGCCCATATCTGCAAAGACGATTCGTTACGCCGAATTTAACTCATTCAGTGTAACGACCCTGCGAGGAGGAAGGAAGGAATAACCTTCGGAACTTGATCGGGTGGGGCGGGAAATTGAAGTTTCAGATTGCCCAAATTCCGGGTAATGGAAACTATATTCCGAAAAAATCACCAATCCTCCTCTTGACACGTTCTTCCCTTCGAGTTATTGCCCTCACCTTCGAGATTCATCTTTTTCGTTCGTGAGAAGCTGCGCTTTGGGCGTGGGCCGAGGATACGGCCATGCATCGAGCGAACGCTTGGGGAAACGCCCCTGCAGGGGCCACGCGCCGTGCGGTTCGGGGGAACCAATCGTCGTGAAAGGGGGACATGGATGGCACTCCGTTTGCCGAATTGGAATCGGCGTCTTTTGGGCCTGAGCGCGGGCTTGCTCCTGTGTGCATCCGCCGGATGCAAAAATACGCCGGAGGTTCACTCGGTCGGCCAGCACTCATCGAAACCGATGGGTCCAGGCAATATCGCGGCGACTCCGCCGACTTCGCCGGCCTTCAATAATCTCGCGAATAATGCTCCTGGCTTCATCAACAACTCACCCTCGGCAACGACCACTGTCGTGACGACGCCGACGAATCCGACAGTTGTCACGGGTCCGACGACGACCACGACCGCCATCGTGAATCCGCAGGGTTCTCGCGGCCTTCCGTCGATGCCGCCGCCTCCGTTGCAGCAACCGCAAACGTATCAGCCCGCGCCACAGCAGATCGTTTACGGCCCGAACGGTCAACCGATGGTGCCGACAAACTATGGCCAGCCGATCAATCAAGTTCAGCCGAACACGTACGTGCCGCAGAACATGCCGGCGCAGCAACAAGTGATTGCGCAACAGGGAACGACGACGTACACTCAGCAAGGCGCTCCGATGTACACCCAGCAGGGTGGTCCGCAACAAGGCACCCCGATGTATATCCAGCAAGGCGGACCGCAACAAGGTGCCCCGATCTACAATCCGCAGGGCGGACCGCAGCAAAGTGCGCCGACGTACATCCAGCAAGGCGGGCCCCAACAAGGTGCCCCGATCTACAATCCGCAGGGCGGGCCGATGCAGACGGCTCCAGTGTATAACCCTCAGGGCATGCAGATTCAGCCGCAATCGTATCAGGGCCAGCCCCAGCCGCCCGTGATGCCGATGCAGCCTCTCTCCTCGAATTCGATGCAGGGCGTCAAGGTCCCCGATCTGTTGCCGGCATCCGTGAAGGCACCCAGCGAATCAAAGAACGGTGCCGCGTTGATGCCCGTTTCGGCAACCGTTCCGGCCAATCCGTCCCTCGATACGAAGGGGCCGTCGGCGCGGAGCGTCACGCAGCAACAATTACTTCGAACGGTCGATCCACTCGTGAGTCCGACGCCGGAAGACGTGATCGCCGCGCCGGTGACGACGTTTAACAGCGACTCGTACTCGACGCCCAAGAAGTGAGTTGGATTGTTGACCCGACGCGCGAGCGAAGGAACGCTAGCGCGTCGGGTTGACAGATCTCCTCGCAATCAACGCCGCCACATATCCCGCCTTGAAACCGCTATCGATATTCACGACCACCACGTTCGCCGAGCATGCATTCAGCATCGTCAAAAGCGACGCAACGCCTCCAAACGCGGCTCCGTAACCGATGCTGGTCGGCACGGCGATCACGGGACAATCAACCAAACCGCCCACCACGCTCGGCAACGCTCCATCCATTCCCGCCGCGACGACAATCGCATCCGCTTTCGCCAGCCGATCGCGCTGCCGAAGAATCCGGTGAATGCCCGCCACTCCCGCGTCGGCGATCAAGTCCGTTTCCGCACCGAGCGCGCGGGCCGTCACGACCGCTTCTTGGGCGACTGGCAAATC
>JAIOQJ010000203.1 GCA_021413475.1 Planctomycetota bacterium
GATTGCTGACGATTGGCGGAGCCCCAGACCATGCTGCCCTAACGCGATTCGCGGGCGACGTCTTTGTCGCCGAGTTTGGCTTTGCCGACAATCTTCACGCTGCCGGCCCAAGGAGCCGCGGTTTCGGTTGCGAGAAAGATCAGGCTGGCCGTGTTCACTTCGCCACCGATGCTCGCACCGCGGCAGGTGATTCCTTCCGGCAGGCCTTCGGCGGTGATCTGAATATCACCTTTGAAATCGTCGACGCGATTGACCGTCACACTCACCAGCGTGCTGCCGCCGCGGCGGAGCATGACGCCAGCCAGAGGTGAGCCTTGGTTATTGTTGTTGCCACCAGCCGTTGGTTGCGAGGCGACCGAGAGAAGTTGAAAGTCAGGTTCGAGCGGGCGAATCGCCAGGCGATAGACATAGCTCGGATCCTTGCGGCCGTCGCCGAATTGATCGCGAATCATGACGCGGTAAGTGCCGTCATCCGGCGCGGTAAAGCGATATGACGGATCGTCTGTCGAGGTGTCGTAGTCGGTGCCGATCTTGGTGCTCCGATCCTGCGGATCGTCGACCTGGGCGATGTCGGCCATCGTCTCTTCGCCCTTTTCATTCTTCGTCACGCGCATCACGGCGAAGTACGGATCGCTGCCGAGACCCAGCTGAGGCGAAATGGCTTCGATCATCAGCACTTGGCCCTTCTTGGCATCGAACTGCACCCAGTCGGTATCGCGCTGCGGATAGAACTGACCGACATATTCGCAGGGGACGGTGACGACTTGTGGCTTGGTGGGTTCGTTGTTCGGTTCCACTTCGGCGATGACCGGCGCCTTGGCGAAATAGATGACGGCCGGATTGCTGTTTTCATGGCGATATTCAAAACCGGTCTGCCAGGCCTGCCGCGGACGGGCAGCACGAGTGAGCGGCAACTGCGAACGAGCGGCATCATCGCCGGGCATGGCAATGTTGACTTGCAATTTCTGCAGCGGAACTCCGGCGATGGTCAGGCCATCGACATTCTGGCCGCCAGGCAGATTGCGGCCATAGAGCGTGAACGGACCGTTGCTGCCGGGGACTGCCGACGGCGGAAAGATGAAATCGATGTAGGCCGTCGACTTGGCGCTGAGGCGATAGAAGTGATCGGCGCTGCCGCCGTAGATCGCGTCGAACAAGCGGACCGTGTAATCGCCATCGGCCGGCGCGGTGAAGTCGAGCACACAGTCTTCTCCCACCGTGTCACGAATGCGCGACAACTCGCGGCCATTCGCGCCGATGACGGCGATCGTCGGATCGAGACGCGAATCGATGCGTTGAGCCAGGCATTCAAGCACCACGCGTTCGCCCTTCTTCAGCGACAGTTTGAAGTAATCGAACTGACCGGCTTCGATGCGGCCATTGACGACCGTTCCTGGAACAAGCTTCACAGCTTTCTCGGCCGAGTTATTGCCCGCGGTGTCGTTCTCTTCGGTCAAGTTGCTGACTACGAACGAGCGCGGGTTCGAAATGCCGAAGCGGCTGACGGCTCGCGCTTCGTAAGTTCCCGGCGGCACGTCCCCAGCGATCTGCACGCTGAAGAGGTTGGGCATGGGCCGAGCGGTTTTTTCGAGCTCGGTGGTCGGCGCCATCTTCGGCTGAGCGACGAGCCCCGGATGGTTGAAGACCAGCTGGTCGGCATCAGCGAGCTTCACGGGAGCCACTCCCTGGGTCAAAAAAGGAGAGGAAGGTTTTAACGCTGCGAGCGTGAGGGACGGGCAGCGGTAAGTGGAAAACGAATAGTCAGGCGGGATTCGTTCTAGTTTGCTTGATCCCATGGCAGGAATCAACATTCGGCAGGCGGGATTGTCGCAATTGCGAGGGGTGAACTTCTCACCCCTCGCGTTGTTATTCACAGGCTTAGTGGTTGAACAAAAACTCTTTGGTGTTCACCAGCGCCCAGACGATATCCTCGTAAGCGCGCTTGGGATCCATTTCGTTCTTCTGAATGTGCGCGAGCGCTACCGTCAGTTCATCTGGCAGTGGCGGACGGCCAAAGGCCAGCATGTACAGTTCGCGGACCTTCACATCGTTCGGTCGCGACTTGTCATTGGCAAGCACGGCTGCTTTGCCGCTGCCCGAAGTGAGCTTCCCTTGAATCTCGCCCGAGTTGAGCAAGTGCAGGCTCTGTGCGAGGTTGGCTTCGCTCGAGCGTTCGCATTCGCACGCGCTGCTCGATTCCGGGCGACCGAAGACCGTCAGGAAGTACGAATTGAAGCCGTTGTCAGGCAATTGCACCGCACGGGTGCCAGCTGGCACGCCGATAGTAACGCGAGAAGTTCTGCTTGTCGTCCTGATTCCATTCGTTCGGCTCGGCCGACAGTTGATACGTGGTCGAACTCACGATCGTGCGGCAGAGTTGCTTCAGATCGAAACCGCTGTCGACAAAGTTCTTGGCGAGCGCGTCGAGGAGTTCCGGATTGCTGGCCGGGTTCGTCACCCGCATGTCGTCTTCCGGATCAACCAGACCGCGACCGTAGAAGTGCTTCCAATAACGATTGACCAGCGACTTGCTGAAGAACGGGTTGTCCTTCTGGCTCATCCAGTCGGCCAGGTAATGGCGCGGGTCTTGATCGGGCGTGAGTTCGAGCGTCTTATCGCCCAGTCCGGTCGGCTTCACTGCCTGGCCGGTCTTGGGATTGGTTGTTTGAGCTACTCCACGGCGATGATAGATGCGCTCTTCGTTTTGAATCATCCCCTTCTTGCGACCGACTTGGGAGAAGAACGCAGCAAAGCCGTAATAGTCTTGCTGGCTCCACTTCTCGAACGGATGGTGATGGCAGCGGGCACATTGAATCCGCAAGCCGAGAAAGAGCTGCGCGGTGTCTTCGACCTGAGCCGAAGAATCCTTCACTTCGCGATACCAGCCCACGGGCGGATTCTTGCCCGCTTCGCCCGAAGCGGTGAGGACTTCGCGGACGAATTGATCGTAGGGCTTGTTTTCATTCAAGCTCGTCCGAATCCAGTCATGGAAAGCGAACGTGGCCGGCTTTTCGACATCCATCCGCCGCTTATTGCGAAGAATGGCGCCCCACTTGTTCGCGAAGTAATCGGCGTAGTCGGTGCTGTCGAGCAAGCGATTGACGAGGTTGTCGCGCTTGTTCGGATCTTGATCGGCGAGGAATTGCTCCACTTCTTCGAACGACGGCAGGCGACCTGTGAGGTCGACCGTCACGCGGCGGAGGAACGTGGGATCGTCGCAAACCTTGGACGACGGCAGGCCCAGGGCCTTCAGTTTCTTCTGCACCGTTTCATCAATGAAGTTGCGAGCCTTCGGCAAATCACCAACGGCAACGCCCAGCGGCACCGTGGCGCGGAACACACCGACGTGACCTTGATAACGGGCCATCACAGCCACGCTGCCGGTCAATTGGCCAGTGGTCACGAGGCCCGTGACGCTGACTTCACCCATTTCGGTATCGTTCGAATCGAACTGCGTGGTGCGGGTGACATCTTCGGTCGAGCCATCGCTGTAATGCGCGACGACGACGATTTGTTGCGTGCTCTCACGTTCCATCAAGCGTTCGGTTGGTTGCACTTCGATGTGCGTAACGTGTGGATCGGTCTCTTTGCCGTAAGGCATGCCTTGTTCGATCCAGCGCTTCATGACGCGATAGGCCGGAGCGTCGAACTCGATCCGCTGACCACCGCCGTGCGGCAGACGAGCGGTGGCCTTTAGCAGCAACAAGCTTTGATCGGGCGAAGCCGGAAAGATCCGCCGGCCGCGACCTTCCTTCACTAAGTATTCGAAATCTTCTTTGGGTTCGAAGCCGAGCAGCGACAAACGGAAGCCGTTTTGGCCGCCGCTCTTGCCGTGACAACCGCCGCCGTTGCAGCTGTACTTGGTGAAGACCGGCGTGATTTGATTGGCAAAGTTGATCGGCAGGTCATGGACCAGATTCGTCACTTTGAACTTCAGGCTCGATTCGATGCCCGGAGCGGCCGTGATCTTGATCGTCGCTTCGCCTTCCGCGACGGGCGATACATAGCCGGTCGAGTCCACAACGACGATGCCAGCGGGAGTCGCTTCATAGGCGCTCTTGCCCGAAAGATCACGGGTCTGGCCCGTCGCATACATTCCGGACACGACGATCTGCTGGGCAGCATCGCGACCAGAAAGTTGTACGACGCCATCCTTCAAACGCCCGGTTTCGACCTGAATCGCGGTCAATTGGCCAGGGTCGCCCAGACCAGGGGCCTTGGGTTTGGTGGAATCGGCAGCGGTCGTGAATCCAAGTGGGGCGAGCAGTGCGGCCAGGAGGAGGGCCACGGGTGGGAGTGCTCTAGGCATGCGCTA
The DNA here is from genome assembly GCA_021413475.1 of Planctomycetota bacterium. Classification (GTDB taxonomy): domain Bacteria; phylum Planctomycetota; class Planctomycetia; order Gemmatales; family Gemmataceae; genus JAIOQJ01. The sequence continues at coordinate 4,316 of JAIOQJ010000203.1, forward strand.
ATCCTTTGAGATTGGCTTCCAAGTTGGCGGGAGTTCGATCTCCAGTAGCCGGCAAGTAAGGGTCCGTACCCCGCGATTATGTCGCTTGCAAAAGGGAATTGCAAGCAAACGTCAACGGATGTTGATGGATTTTAGGAACTCGCTACTTCTTACCTAAATTCTCAGCGAACCGGCGCTAGTTGCGCCAGCGAGTTTTGATGCCCACGCGCGGTTGGAAATGAACATGACAAGTGACTGGTCACGGCGGTCGGTCAGGGAGCAGGCCGCGTCTTGCAAAAAAAGTTCCAATTAAAAAAATGGGCCGAAAACCAAGCGTATACAGGCCGCTTTTGCGACGCTCCGACAAATTGGCCTGCTGTTTGCATTATGGCCGCCCAGCAAAGCCAATCGAATTTTAATCAGTATATATTTTCCAACTCGTATCTTGTCATTGACAACTTAAATCAACTCGCACGAGGTACGCGGGGAGATGGAGTTATGAACGTGAAAATCAAACGCCCGGTGAACGATGCCGCCAACCTTGCCAAAATCGGCATCGCGGGCCTGGATGATATTTTGGCCGGTGGTCTGACGCCGAACCGCTTGTACTTGATCGATGGCGATCCAGGTTCGGGCAAGACGACCGTCGCGCTGCAGTTCTTGATGCAGGGTGCTGACGCTGGCGAAACAACGCTCTACGTCACACTCGCGGAGTCCGCCCAAGAACTGGTCGCCGTCGCGGCGAGCCATGGCTGGTCGCTAGAGAACATTAACCTGCTCGAAATCATTCCAGGCGGCGATGCGCTCACGACCGACGAGCAAATCACCATGTTTCACCCTTCGGAAGTCGAACTAGGTGAGGCCACCGAGAAGATCCTGTACGCGGTAGAGAAGTAAAAACAGAATCGCGTCGTCATCGATTCGCT
>JAIOQJ010000204.1 GCA_021413475.1 Planctomycetota bacterium
GTTGGCGGTGGCGACAGACCTCTGGTCTGTCGATTGTTTTTTCCCGACAGACCAGAGGTCTGTCGCCACCGAAATCCATCCTTGAGCGCCAATTTACTCGACACGCTCGCCAAAGGGAAGCAATCTCTATAATTCTCTCACACCATGTTTCAACACGCCCCCCGAGGCGGCGTTCCTTTCGAGGTTGCGTCCCCCGGGCTTCTTCAGGGATACTCCGGCCATGCACGATCGGATTGCATATCAGGGCATCACTTTCGATGATGTTCTACTCGAACCCGGTTACTCGGACATCGTGCCCCGCGACGCCGACGTCCGGACCAATCTGACACGCAACATCCGGATGAATATCCCGATCGTTTCCTCACCGATGGATACGGTCACGGAAAGCGAACTGGCGATCGCCCTCGCGCAGGAAGGGGGCATCGGCATCATCCACAAGAATCTGACCATCCAGCAGCAGACGCGCGAGGTCGACAAAGTCAAACGCTCCGAGAACGGCATCATCACCGATCCGATCACGCTCCCGCCGGAAGAGACCGTCACGACCGCCAAACGGATTATGGAGGTGCATCACATCAGCGGGGTGCCAATCACCGTCAATGGCATGCTCAAAGGTATACTTACACGCCGTGATCTTCGCTTCCTTACCGATAGCGCCCAGAAGCTTTCTGAAGTGATGACCAAGGTAAATCTCGTAACTGCCCCGGAAAATACGACACTTGAAGCGGCTGAGCGGATTTTAACGGAAAATAAAGTGGAGAAACTTCTCCTTGTAGACGATGAATACCGACTGAAGGGGTTGATTACGATCAAGGACATCGACAAAATCCTCAACTTTCCAAATGCTTGTAAAGACAAGCGAGGCCGGTTGCGGGTGGGGGCGGCAGTTGGAGTTCACGACTTCGAGCGTGCCGAGTCGCTGATCAAAGCGGGGGTCGATCTCCTGGTTGTCGATTCGGCCCACGGACATTCACGCAACGTGATCGACACGGTCAGGGAAATCAAGAAACGCCATGACATCGATGTCATCGCGGGGAACGTGGCAACTGAGGAAGGCACGCGAGCCTTGGTCGAAGCGGGGGCGGATGCCATCAAGGTGGGCATTGGACCCGGTTCGATCTGCACGACGCGAGTCGTGTCGGGGGTAGGCGTCCCGCAGCTTTCCGCGATCTCGGCCGCTTGCCGGGGTGCTCGCGGAGCGGTGCCGATAATCGCCGACGGCGGCATCCGCTATTCGGGCGATGTGACCAAGGCCCTCGCGGCGGGAGCACATGTCGTGATGATCGGCGGCCTGTTCGCCGGCGTCGCGGAAAGCCCGGGGCAGACGATCCTTTACCGGGGTCGCAGCTTCAAGCAATATCGGGGAATGGGCTCGATTGGCGCCATGGTGGCTGGATCGGGCGATCGATATCAGCAGGCCGCCGGGAAGGACACTCCCAACGGCAAGCTGGTTCCGGAAGGGGTCGAAGGGCGTGTGCCCTATAAGGGATCGCTGGCACCGTTCCTCTACCAACTGGTAGGGGGTTTGCGGGCCGGCATGGGGTATTGCGGGACAAAAACGCTTGAGGAGTTACGGACTAAGGCACGCTTTATCCAGATTAGTGCCGCCTCGGTCCAGGAGAGCCATCCGCATGACATTCTCATTACGCAGGAAGCACCGAATTACAGTTCCCGCGAGGAATACTCGAAGTCGGACAGCATGTAGCCTGTTGGCCATGCTGTTCCTGCTGACGGGTGGGACAGCCCATGCCGAGCAGGCACCGCCGGCCCGAATGTTCCCTCAGGTTCCGCCCAGCGAACCGGTCTTCGTCTCGTCGAAGAAGCCGCTCAAGACGGCACCAGTTGAAATTCCCGTTCAAAAGCCTGCTGTGCCAGTCTATCGGCCAAGCGTGATACCGGTTCAAGCGAAAGCACCTGAACCGGCCGTTCCGGAAGCGCCGGCTTCCGATACTCCGACCGTCGCGGACGCGCTTAAATTCTATCAAATCGTCCTTGAGACGCCGAGCCCCTTCGCCCGCTTCGGCAATCGCGACTCGGAAAAGATGCTCGAACAGCGGATGCGCCAGCAGGCGATGCAACGCAATCCGCCAGATTCGGTACAGTTCCCCGAGTTACCCGCCCTGGCCAAATCCGAATACACCGGCCGCAATTTCGCGCCCCAAGCGATTCTGGCAGAGGCAAACTTCGTTAGCCATCGTCGCCTTTACTTTGAAGACAAGAACGCGGAACGGTACGGATGGGATCTCGGTTTCATCCAGCCAGCGGTCACGCTCCTCCATTTCTACAAGGATATGGCACTGCTACCTTACCACGTGATGACCCGACCGTGCCAGCGGATGGAAAGCAGTGCCGGTAATTGCCTGCCGGGCGATCCGGTTCCGTACATCATTTATCCGCCCGAAATCAGTTTCACGGGCGGCTTCTTTGAAGGTGCCGCGGTGCTCGCCTTGTTCGCGATCTTCCCGTAAATGAAGTGATCCCACACTCTTCGTAGGACGGCCTTCCCAGGCCGTCCCGCATTCAGGGAAGTCCGTCCTACGAAGAAATAAAAATGGCCTTCGACTGGTTCAATTAAAGTATCGTGGATAGGGAATCCGGATCTCCGTGATCGGATTCTCAATGCGATGAACCCAGTAGCGGCCGTATTTGAAAATCACCGGTTGATTCCAGGGATACACATCGCGGATAAAACAGGGCGTTTCCACCGGCAAATCCAGGGGTCGGCCCGGCGGCGTTTCCATCGAATACCCGTAATAAATGTACTGGGAGACATTCACATCGCTCACGACGTACTTGTGCCCGGTGGCAATCAACTCCTCACGCATTCGCGGCCGTTTGCTACGGAACTCCAGCGATGTGTTCACATGCATGAACCGAAACGACGGCTTAAGCTTTAGGTCGAGATAAAGCGGATGCGTCGTGTCGTCCCAGCAGACTAATTCGCCGTCCTTCAAGTTCAAAGTCTCCAAGTACTTCTTGACCTGTTCGAGTTCCGTCCAATTAGGCGCGCAATGGATGTTCGCGTAAAAGCTCAACCGATCCTTCAGTTCCGGACTACTCCCCTGCATAACGCATTGTTTCCAGGAAGATGACCAGAGCGTATAGTCGTTAATCAGCCGATGCCAGGGGACGACTTGCTGAAACGTGAAAGGCAATTCCCGTTTGAACGAAGCAAGCCAACGATTCAGAGTCGCATTTTCGTCGCGGAAATGAATCAATGAAGCACTGACGAGACACCAAGAAATCAAAATCGGCCCGACCGGCACGCGATGAGCGGCCAGTAATGCAATCGCAAGCACGATCACCGGCGCTTGCGAGTAATGGAAGACTTTTTGCAAGAAGACGGCTTCAAGGACCCAGCCGAGATACAAGGCAGCCAGCAATCCTTGATCCAGCCGTGCGGGCTTCATCCAGGCAATTGGGCCCAGCCGCCATACGCGCATGCGAATCAAAGCGAGAAAGGCCACGGGCACGGCCATGAAATGGATCAAGCTCCAGGGGGCGAAGTACATGGTTACCATCGCGACGCGCATGTCCATCTCTTCGACGGTCCATTTGTAATATTCGGGATTCAGCATCCCTCCTGTGAGCAAGCCAAGAAAATCAATGATTACTCGCTGGCCGGCGGTCCCGATCATCCGGCGAAGGCTGATGAGCCAGGTGAGAGCCGCGGGAACAACGCAGTGCGGCTTGATCCAGATGGCCGATCCCCAGGCCATCCCCTCGAGCATCGCCCGCGCGAAAGTCGAACGCCGCGAGGCGGTCGCCGCGTGGAAGAGTTGCCTACCGCGAAGCTGCATCGCCAGGATAGTTGGGAGCAACATCCAGCTATCGCGCTGACAATGGATAAACTCCGTTTCGAACAAATAGAACATCGCGCACGCCGCGAAGAACCAGGTGAGTGCCGTGCGAGTAGCACCGATCCGCCTCAGCCAATAACCGAGCAACAAAACCGAGGAGCTAACAACAATCAAATCCACGCAACGGATCGCTTCCGACGACCAACCAACGATGGGCCGAATGATGGCGTGCAGCCAGACCATGCCCGGAAGATTCGTCTCGAAAACGTCGCGATAATGAACTCCGCCCCAAAGGATATTTCGCGCACTGATATCGTGATAGGTCGTGTCAACCCAGAGCGGCATGCAGATGAATATCGGCACGCCGATAACCAGGATGGCGAGTAGCACCAGCCAGGAGAGAACTCGATAGGAATAGCGAAAGAATGCAGGCATAGTTGATTTGACCGCGAGAAGTTGGACGGATCACTGATCGTCGAACTTCTCTTCCGTCTCGCCTCCATTGATGGTGAGCAGCCCACGGAAGACGCCGGGATTGGTACGATCGGTCAGCACGTGAACGGAACCGTCGGCGAACGCAAAATTCCCTTTGTCCCTGTGGCAGCCGCCGTACGGCAATTTGACTCCGAGATACGCGGATTGATCGACATCCAAACAACGGATCGTCGCAGGGCCGCCGCGAAGCCAGGGACCAAGGTCGTGAGCGGACTCGACGATCGAAATCGTGTGCGACTGCCCGTCGCCGTTGCGGATCATCTCCAAGGGCGTTCGGAAATCGTAGCGGAACGCACCGGCATTCCTACCCGCTTCTTCGATCGAAAGGTTCGGCGTGTTCGCTCCGAGTCCGCCATTTCCCAGGTAACTAGTCACTTCCGCTTGATACGCCCCAGGTCCCGGCCGTTGGGTGGGACATAATAAAACAGGCACTCGAGTTCTCGCCAATTTTTGATGTCCCACGTCGTCCCACGATTTCGCGGGGTCGATTTCTTTCAATTTATCGAATAATTGCGTCGGCTTTGGCTGCGGCTCGGCGGGATTGGAAGAAGCTTGCTCAATCGCGGGCAACACCAGGGGATACCAACTCAAGCGTTGATTCGGAAGCAAGGGCGGCCCTCCGAGCGTGCCCGGTGGAATAAACGCGAGTGCCTGGGTAGGCACTGGTTGGCCCGGCATGGCAGCATGGAACAGACCGATACTCCCAATCTGTCGCAAATTATTCTGGCATCGACGAAACTCCTCGTCCGAGCGCGCGCGATAAACGGCGGGCAAAAAGATGCCGATTCCCAGGGCGAAGGCCAACGCAATCAACAAAACCACCACGACACGGGACATCAGACACTCCGATTCGAAGCAAGGCTTGCTGGAAAATCCACCTCGCGAGTTTGCTTCTCAGTGATTATCATAACAAACGCGTCGATCCTGGCTCTCGGGCGAGAGGTTTTCTCATGATTCGTTACTCGCCGGTTCTCCGTTGCTTTGCGATCTTTCTGTTTCTGGGAGTCGCGATCATGATTCCTCAATCGGGATGTGGGCAGCTCGAAACGACGGATAAGTTCGCGTCCGATCGAGATAAAAACCCGCCCAAGGAGGAACCGAAGCCCACGCCGGAACCCAAAGGCGACAGGTTCGCCGCCGACCGCGCCCCGCCTGAGGTGAAAGCGATCCCCTTTGACGGCAAGCGGGCCATGCAGTATCTGAAAGACCTTTGCGCGATCGGTCCCCGCATCAGCGGCTCCGAAGGAATGACGAAACAACAAACTATTCTGATCAAGCACTTCGAGAAACATGGGGCCAAAGTCGTCCAGCAGAAGTTCGAGGGGAAGCAGCCAAGCCAGCGGAATGCGGTGCCGATGGTCAACCTGATCGTCACCTGGAACCCGGAAGCGAAGCGCCGGGTCATTTTCTGCGGCCATTACGACACGCGGCCCATCGCCGACCAGGAACCGCGCGAACGCGACTGGCACAAGCCATTCCTTAGCGCGAACGACGGGACCTCGACGGTCGCGTTTTTCATGGAACTAGCCCATCACATGAAAGACATTCCTCTGCAAGTCGGCCTGGATTTCGTTATTTTCGATGGCGAGGAATTCATGTACGACAGCATGCGCGATCGATTTTTCCTCGGTTCAATCCATTTTGCCGACCAATACAAGAAGGAACCGCCGGCCCATCGCTACATCGCCGCGGTATTACTCGATCTGTTCGCTGGGAAGGATGCCAAGTTCCCGATCGAGGTGAATTCTTTCTTCCTCGCGGCCGAGGTAGTCGATTCGATCTGGAAAGAAGCCAAGACGCAAGGCGTCAATTCGTTTGTGCTGGACCGCGGCCACGAGGTACAGGACGATCACCTCGCTCTCAATCGAGTCGGCATCCCGGCCATCGACATCATCGATTTCGATTACCCGCACTGGCACAAGCTGACGGACCTTCCCGAACATTGTTCCGGCGACAAGATGACCGAGGTCGCGAAGGTTTTGACGGCGTGGGTTCAACGGCTGAAGTAAACGAGCGGCGGTATCCATGATCTTCGCGCTTTTCATCGCGGGAGTCCTCCTCCTGCTGGCGATCGTCTCCATCCGTAGGCAGGCGAGAAACCTGCGGCGGTTGCGCAATGAATCCCACTTGCCCAGCGACGATCGCTCTTATCTCCGCAACCAGGCCTATCGGCGAATCGCTACCGGGATTCTCATGCTCGGCCTCGCGGGGATGCTCGCGGGAACTTTTCTATCCGGCATGGAAAAACGGATCGAACAACATCGCGACTTCAAGAACCCCGCGGAAAATGAAGAACAGCGGAAAGAACAAGCTGAGGCTCGAGAACTCGCGCGATTTTATTTACTCTACTGGGCGACGATCCTGATCTTGCTCTTCATCGTGGTAAGCCTGGCCATCATCGATCTCTTGTCGACACGCCGCTATGCCTGGGTGCAAATGCGCCGCATCCAATCGGAACACCGCGTTATCCTCGAGCGCGATCTGGCCATGTACCGCCAGCAAAAAGACAACGACCGCATTCGTCAAACGGGTGCGGAATAGTCAGAACAAATCCTCGATGAACGGCCAAGCACGTTTAGCCGCGGGCGCTCGCGCGAGTCTCCGGAAACCCTCCGACTCGCGGCTAAACTAGGTAGCCCTTCAACCCGCATTGGCTTATAATCTCTTTTTCGAATCAACCGAACTCCACGTGAAGGATCGTCGAAATGCGCAGAAAAGAACTCCGAAACGCCGCCAAGCGACGCCGGAAAGCCAAACTGAATACGACGTTCAAAACCAAGCGTCAGTCGAGCAAGAAGCGTGGGCCGTGATCGGGATTTGTGACGGGAAGTTCCACTGAGATTTAAATGACGGGCAGTTCCACTCAGAGAACTGCCCGCTTCCATTTTCAAAAAGCTTTCTGCGTACTAACTTCCGCGTTTGTTCGATCATCGCGGACCGGGCTAACATTCCCCCGCCGCCGAAGCGCCAAGGTAAGTACCTCATCGGCGTGCGTGCTCGACATCTCGCTGTTGATCTCAGGCACTCGAACCCTTCGCAAATAGACCTGATAGCCGATCCAGCCAAACATCGTTCCCGCGTAGATGTACCAGTAAAACGGCATCAGTTGCGCGAACCACGGTCCGCGGATCGCCATGCCGACGCCGAGGGCGATGCCGCCGCATCCTAGCAGGATCGCGTCGCCGCAGAACTCGGGACGTTCGCGAAGAATCAATGCCAGCGCGACAAATCCGGGAGCGAGCAACGGCACGAACCAGCGAACCGAGCAGCACCCCCCCGACTGATTGTTCGACGTCGCCGCGTAGAGAAGCCAGGTTCCGACGCTCCACAACAAGCCCGTAATCAGGATCGGCCGTTCGGAAGTGCGATTTCGCAGGAGTGTCGGCAAGGCAAGTAACGGCAGGAACAGGATCAGATTGTGTCCGAAAAACCCCTTCTTGCCGAACATCATATCCAACGAATAGCGAAGCCCATCTAGGACCGATGAGTGTTTCCAGCCACCCGTCATATTGCCGGGATTAAACGGCGAACCCGGCCACTCGAAATACGCGGCCACCGCATTGGCCGGCCCCAGAGTGCCGCCGGTTCGATAATTCACGACATGATGAAAGAAGAAGAAAGGCATCGCCGCGAGTGCGACCAGCCAGATCTTTTTTCGCGTGTTCGCACGCCAGGCGAGCAGCCCTGCGACCGTTAGCCCCAGCATCGGCCCGGCCGCCAGATCGATCGTATAACCAATTCCAAGTAGTACGCCGATGCCAACCAGGCGTCGCGTCGTCCAGCCTTCCTGTTCAGCAGTCAAAAGCACCAAGAACAAACACGATGCCACGCCCAGAAGCAGAATGTGATTGTTCACATGCTCGACGTACGGCAAGGCGATGGTACCGAGCGCAAAGAAAGCTGTGATCAAGAGGCTGGTGCGTGGATTAAGGCCGATGCGTCGGGAAATGGCGAAGAAGCAACAGATCGAGATGACATAGGCCAGGCCGCTCGAAAACCAGGTCATCACCCGACAGAACCAATCGGGTCGTGTACTCGCAGACGGCCCGCCGAACCAACGCCAAATTTGATCGACCAGCGCGAGATGGAATGCAGGTACCGGGGACTTATCCGAATAGAAATGGCCGTTGATAAAGAGCTTGTCCTTCGTCCCGAACGCTTGCAGCAACGCTGAATCGGCACGAAACGGCGAAGGATTCGCTCCCGGCTTGACGAAGATGGAATTGTCGATGACTAACGTGCGCTGCTCGACGAGCGATTCCACGGTCGCGAGCCGGCTGGCATCGTTCCAGCTATCCGCGTAAGGCCGGGCGGCGAATAACGCGATCAGAATCGCCCCGCACGCCACCCCAAACCTGGCCCAACGTTCCGTTCGTAAGCGCTCGTCCACCGCTGACCCTCCTTGGTCGATTTTCGAACATCATAATCGGAACCCCGAAACGGGGGTAGATGAATCAGCCGGTTGCGGCGGAGCGCTGAACGCTTCGCCGCAACGGACCCTCACACCTGTGCCTGCGGCTTGTTCGACAGGATCTTCGCGCTGCGGTCCTTCGTGTTTTCCAGCCAGGAGACATCAGAGGTGTCGTCGCTGAAACGCTTGACACCGACTTGTTTGATCGCGGTGTCAGGAACAACATGAAGCGGCGTGTAGCGTGGGTGGTGCGAATCCTTGTACGGATCGTTCCGGGCCGCGTTGTAACAGCAGATCATCGACCAGCGCGGCTTGTCCGACGTGTTCTGATCCGAGCGGTGCAGCAAGTTCGGGTGGAAAAAGATCGCGTCGCCCGGTTCCATTTCGCAATAGACCAGCGGCATCCGCTTGAGGATCTGCTCGACCCGTTCGCGGTCTGCACCGGCCTGTTCGCCGGATAGGATGTGGTCGATTCGGCCACAGTGATGGGATCCGAGAATCACCTGCAAACAGCCATTCTCGCGGGTCGCACGATCCACGGCAACTGAGACACTCGTCAGAAGCGGTTGAAGAATCCCGTTCTGGTACCAGTAGCCGTAGTCCTGATGCCACGTCCAGGCCCCGCCGACGAACGGGTCTTTCATGATCATTTTCGAGTGGTAATGGTAGACTTCGCCGCCGAGGAGTTTCTCGCACGAACGCACCATCCGCTCGCAACGAGCGAACATGCCGTAGATGCCATCGCCCGGGTGGTTCCAGAGCGACAGTCGCACCGTGCCCCCTTCGCCGTCGGCCCGGCCGAAGGAACGTTTATCGAGTTCGTGGTCTTCCTTCGCGGCCCGGTGGAGGAGCGTTATCTCTTCGACATCGAAGAGTCGGCGGACGATCACATAACCGTATTCGTGGTAAGCGGCGATATTGGCGGCCGACAACGTCTGCGACATGATGATTCCCCGTGGGGTTGATTGGCGAGCCAGGTTGCGTAAACTCCTGGAGTACATTCCTTGCGGTGTAGCTTGCTGTCCTCCAGGAGCTTACGCAACCTGGCTCGCCGGATGATAGACCCTCACGGTCTCGGTGTCTCGCCGATCGAACGATTGGGATCTTCGGCAACGGGAGTTTGAATCCGAGCGCCACCGGCATTCTCAAAGGGTTCAGGCAGATTGATCCGCAAGAAGGTCGCGACGATTTCGCGCAACGGCAACTTGTCGGTGACAATGCTCTGGAGAGTGAATTCAACGGTCGGATCCTCGAACGAAGCACGATCTGCCGTGTATCGCGACAGCATCGGCACCACCAAGGGCACAGCAATGTCGAGCCGAGTTTGCGTCATCGGCTTGCCTTCCGGAACCTCGATCTTTTCCGGCCGGGGAAGGTTCACCTCCGCGAGATCGAATGGCACGCGCTCGGCGGACGCGGCCGGTTTCGGGTCGATGCGGGCGGGCATCGGATAGCGGGCCGGCCTCGCCGAAGGCGCGGAAGGCATATCGGGGAAGCCGATATACGCCGGCAGCGGGCGTTCGCTTTGCGTTTTCAATTCCAAAGGCGCGAGCGGCGGAACCGGCGAACCGGAAAGCAACTTCGCCAGCAACCGGCCGGCGTCGGTATCCGCGAAACGAAAACCCTCGCCCGTCGGCGCGGCCTTCGGCTCCTCGACCGCTTTTGCGACGGGAACTTCGCTCTTCGCCGGTTCGGCCGTCTTTGGTCCCTCAACCGCTTTCGGCGCGGGGACCTCGGTCTTCGCCGGTTCGGCAGCCAATATCACTTGCGCGCGGACGTTGCCCTCCCGCGGCGGCGCTTTGTCGCAACCCAAGACAAACATCAGCGGCGTGAACACCAGCAGAATGCGAAGAATCATGATTCGCTCTCCGATATCGGTCACTTGGAAGCGGCTTCCAGAATCAGGCGCACGGCCGTCCCTTCTTTGGGAAGGTTCGCGGCGTTGGTTTCGAGTTTGAGGAACTTTTCCTCTTTCATCGTCAGCGTCGACTGGCAAACCGTTTCATCGCTCACGGGATAGATAACGATCAGCGTACCCGACAAATCGGCCCCGTACTTGGTCTCGGGCAGGTTCGGATCGATCTTCGACATCACCGAGCCGGTGAAGCGAAACTTCACGGCCTTGGGAAACGGCAGCTTCGACTTCGGGTCCATCAGCACCTTATCCATCGACAGCCGTTTCGTGGAACCACCGTCCGCCGGCATTTCGATAAACACGTTGATATCGGGCCCCTTGCAGGGAACCTCGCCACCCTTGACTGGCGCACCGGGCTTCAGGCCGACAGCTTCGAGGGCCTTGTGGACGTCACTGGGCAGCACGTCGAACGTCACCACGGTTTCGTGAGCCTTCAATCCCTTGCGCTCCTTTCGGTCGTGCGACCAGGAGGCGACGACCTCGATCGGATAGACCTGATCGAGCATCGGCAACTTGCGCGGCGCGATCTTGGCATCAATGGCGACCAACTTCTTTTCCTTGTCGATCTTCACGCCGGGAACAAGTTGCTCCTCGGCGGCAAAACCGTGCGACGCGAAAAGCGAGAAGCCGATCGTCCATAAAGCGGTGGATAGAAATCTCATCTGGAAACTCCAACTAAGGTTCTGTCCGTTCCGAGCCCGAAGCGCTAGCAAGGAGAATTCCGCCCTTGCTAGCGCTTCGGGCTCGGGTGGAACGCCAATTTCGCCCACATATAGAAAGCAGCTTATTTCGCCCCAATACAAACCACCACGGTCCCTTGTCGTACGTTCGGCCCTTCCAAATTGCAGGTGCCCAGGAAGAGCTTGCCGTCGTGGACCATGATGCCGCCATAAACCATGCCGGGGGACTTCACGAGAGGGTCGTTCCCCAGATCAAGCATCCACTTCGCGCTACCCGACTTCAAATCGATGGCATGAACAATCCCCTTCAAGTCGGCGGCGTAGACCGTATCGCCGACGACCGCGGGCGGAGCGAAGATCGGTGCCTTCGCATCGTAAAGCATCCGCCGTTCGCCGTCTTTCAGGGAAAACGCACGCACTTTGCCATCGCTACAGGTGAAGACGGCCAAGCCATTGGCGATGGCGGCACAACCGAGCACGCCGCCCGGCACTTCTTTCTTCCAGAGCACCGTTCCCTTGGCGAGATCAAGGGCAACGATCTCGCCCTTCGCACCCTTGAGAGCCTTCGGATCGTACGCAATGGTACTGCTGGTGACGATGACGGTATCGCCCTCGATGGCGGCACCGCCCCAGGGATTGATGTCAAGCGCGGCCCGCCAAACCTGATCACCCGTCGCGGCATTCAGGCAATAGATGGCCCGATCGCCGACTTTCTCTTTTTCGAGGAAAGCGGAAGCGACGATCACCTTGTCGCCGACCACGTTCACCGGTGCATCGACGTGCCATTTCTGACTCCCCTGCTGCCAGAGGATCTTCGGCTTCGCCTTGTGCAACTGGTCATCGGAAGGAGGGATCGCGAAGTCGGGGTCTTTCTTCTTTTCGACTTCGAACTTGGCCTGGAGTTCTTTCCATTTCTCGCCCTGCATCTTGGAGAGCGTCGGCAGATCGTATTCCTTGCCGTCGATGGCGGCCTTGTCGGTCTCGACGCAAAGAACTCCGGCCGCCCCGCCGCCCATGTAGACGCGGTTGCCGCTGACACTCGGGGAACCTTCGAGATGAACGAGTTCGCCGGGAATCGTCAGTTGCCACAACGGCATGCTACCATCGGCGGGGATGCAATGGAGCACAGCCCCATCGGTTTGATGCATGCCGTCGCCGAAGATCAGCGTTTTTCCGGAGATGGCAGGCGACGAAACCGTCGGCAACTTGAGATACGGGGAAGTACGCGTCCAGGTCGGCTCCACGACCTTTTTGGGATTGATTGGCAGCGCAAGCATGTTCGGCCGATTGAAGGCCCCTAGACCCGAGAAGATCACGCTATCGGCCGACGGAACCGGCGAGGCGATGAAATGATCCTGCGACCTGTAAGCCCAGAGCACCGTGGGCTTCTCGGGACCGACTTTGCCATCCGTATTGCCACTGCGTTGCGGATTGCCGCGGTACGTGGACCACGGTTCCGCGGCGGCGAGCGGCATCGCGAGAAGCATCAGGATGAAGACGCGAAGAAACATGTGCACGTCCTTGGGTTTACAATTTCAACCATTTTGCCGTGAGGCCGCGACGCGGAGGGTTTCCGGAGCGGAGCGTTTTTACCCCCGGACAATCGTAACCCGTACGAACGGCAAGCGCTCCGCTCCGAAGACTGCGCGTCGCGGCTTCACGGCTGTTTCGGAGCCGCGTCAGTTTTGGGTGGCATCGTTTCCGGCATGCCGATCCGGATTCGTAACGGCGTATCGGCAACCGTCAGGTCCTGTTGCGTCGTCGCCCCCACCGAAGATCGCACTTCGAGCTTGTACGCTCCCGGCGGCAGTGTGAAACGCGGCAACAGATTGGGTTGCCCTCCCCTGCCCTCGCCGCCCGAGATATCGAGCATGGCCACGGATTTGCCGTCCTTGTCGAGCATCTTCAAACGGCTGCCGACGGAGCCCTGCCCCAGTTGCACGACCACCGACGTGAACTTTCCGCCCGGCATTTCTTTGCTGCCGAAAAGAACCGCCGAATCTTGACCCTCGTTGTTCAGAATTAGGTCGAGCTTGCCGTCGTTGTTCAAGTCGGCGAGGGCGAGAGACTGACTATTAAAGATGCGTTGGTCGAGACCGATCTCGACAGACTTGTCGGTGAAGGTGCCGTTGCCGTTGTTCTCGAAGTATCGGTTCGAGCCGCGCAGGCAGCCGACGACAAGATCAATCTTGCCGTCGTTATTGAAGTCGCCCCAAGCGGCGGAAACAGCATTGGTCAGAGGCTTCGCGAGGTCGCCGGTGGAAGCGATCACGTCCGTGAATTTGCCGGTGCCGTCGTTGCGATAAAGTTTGCACTGATCGCGTTGCGGGATGAAGAGATCGAGATGGCCGTCGCCGTCGAAGTCGGCGAAATAAGCCCCCGCCTTCGCAGTCTGATAAGCAAGCCCACTATCGCTCTTGAGTTCGAAACGTCCGCGTGTGTTGACGAAAAGCATCCCCTTGTCGGCCCCGAACAGGAAGTCGGGCCTGCCGTCGCCGTTGACATCCGCGACGGCGAGGGAGTCGCCCTTGAGTGAGGCAGCGACGCTATCTGGCCCGAAACCCCATTCCGTGGAGACATCGGTGAACCAACCCGCCTGCGAGTATGTGGCGATTCCCGTGGCGAACGTAAACCCACACGATCCGCCGGTGAGCAAACTTTTGAAGACCAGAATGTTCTTCCCTGCCTTCAATTTCAATTCGATCTTGAGCGGATCTTGCAAGGAATCAGCACGTTCGGAAACCAGCTTTTCGCCGTTGAGCCAGACGGACACAGTGCCGCCGCAGCCCAGCGAGACTGGCAACACCATCGCCTCGGGCGCTTCAATCTCGCGCGTCGCGAAGATCGCCGAGTTCTCGTCGAACGGCTTCGGGTAGATCGAAAGATTGTTCAACGTCCCGTCGGCGAATGTCGAAGGCTTCCAGGCGACGTTGCCGTTTCGGCCGGGATATTGCTTTTTCAGGTCAACTTCGGTTTCCGGTGGATGAGTCTTGGCGACACCCTTCTTATCCTTGTCTTCGAAGGGGCCGATGTGGCTCCAAGGGCCTAGTTTCGGTGTCATTTTCTGAGCACCGTTGCTTGCCAGTCGGTTCTTGTACAACCGCAGACCGTGGAAGCCGTTGGCGAGCAAGACGTCGGGATGGCCGTCCCCGTCAGCATCGATCCACGCGGCGGCGGTCAGGTCGAAGCTCCGTTCGTTTGGAAGCAGATAGGAATCGTCGCGGAACTGGCCGCTGCCGAGGTTCGTGTAGAGTTTCGGACCGTGAACTGTGGCGAGTAAAATATCGGGCCTGCCGTCGCCGTTGTAGTCGGCCCACACGGTCGAACGACTACCGCCCACCAGGCCGGGTAGATAAACTTCGCTGAATG
>JAIOQJ010000205.1 GCA_021413475.1 Planctomycetota bacterium
GGGCAGGTGAAGGTCGCCGATCTCGGTATGGTCAAAACCAGCGAAGAAGACCTTACCCTCACGCAAACCGGCCACGCCATCGGCACCCCCTGGTACATGCCGCTCGAACAAGCCAAAGACGCCAAAACCATCGACGCCCGCTCGGACATCTACGCCCTGGGCTGTCAGCTGTACTGCCTTCTCACGGGCCTGCCGCCGTTCCAGGGCCGCACGCTCGTCGAACTGATTCAAGCGAAAGAACGGGCCACTTTCGCCACAGCCCGTTCGCATAATTCCGAAGTCCCCGAACGGCTCGACCTCATCCTGCTCAAGATGATGGCCAAGAACCCCGGACAGCGCTATCAGTCGGTCGGGGAACTCATTCGCGACCTCGAAAAGCTCGACCTGGCGTCGAAGCGCCTTTCCTTCATCCAATATGGCGATGGCGGACCGGAAGCCGAAACGCGCAAGCCCGCCGCGGCCGACACGATCGACGATAATCCCGACTTCGATCCGGCCGTCTGGTATGTGAAGATGCCGTCGTCGCCGGGCAAGCATGTCATTCGCAAACAAACCACCGAGCAGATTTGCGCCCTGATGCAGTCGGGCAAAATCAAACCCACGACGCCGATCAGCCATTTCGCCAAGCAACACTTCCGGTCGATCTCGACATGGAAGGAATTTCATACCGCCTGCAACAAATTCGGCCGAAGCGCGGCCGCCGACACGAAATCGGCCTACCGCGATCTCTACAAGGAGATCGACAAGCGCCTGGAAGTCGGGGAACACGAGCGCGAGAAACTGCGACCTCAAGGCGCCACCCGCAGCTCGACCGCGCAATTTTACCTCGAAACCGCCTGGACCCTGATTCGCTGGCCTCTCGTCGCCGGCGCCGTCTTCGCGTTCGTCTGGTGGGTCGTCCGCAGTATGTTTCGCTAGTGCACGGTCAAGGATCGATTGTTGGATGGTTCGCGGCTCTCCGCAGGAGAGCGCTGGCAGGATCCTGATCGCCGATGCTGCGTTGCGCCCGCGTTCTCCTGCGGAGAACCGCTAACCATTCATAAATTCATTTTGTTAAAGGATCTCTCCATGCTTCGCTTGCTTCTCGTTTGCGCCGTCGGCGGTCTCGGCCAAGAGACGGGGTTCGTCGATCTCTACAACGGCAAAGATCTCACCGGTTGGACTTACAAAAAAGGGGCCAACTTCGACGGCCAGGCCGAATCGAGCGACAAGCGCTATTCGGCCAAAGACGGCATGCTCGTCGTCAACCCCGGCAAAGGCACGAATCAACTTTGGACGACCAAGGCCTTTCCGAAAGACTTTGAACTCCGCCTCGAGTTTCGCGCGACCGTGAATGCCGACAGCGGGCTCTTTCTACGCATGCCGCAATTGCAGGTTCGCGATTATCTCGTGGCCGGGCCTTACAAGGAATTGAAGAAGTACAAGCCGCAAGAATGGAACGAGATCGTGTGCGTCGTGAAAGACAATGTCGCCCATTGCACCTGCAACGGCGAAATTCTCGAAGCGGCGCTGAAACTTCCCGCGACCGGGCCGATTGGCCTGGAAGCCGACCGCGGGACGATGGAGTATCGGAAGATCCGGATTAAGGAAGCGAAGTGAAGCGCAAGATGTCGGGTGGTTGAACCGTGAAAATGCCGATTCAATTTCCGGCGGAAGGAATCATCAAGCGGTACTTAGGTGAGTACCGCCCTCACTGGGAAATAGGCCATATCGCCGTCCGAGTTCCAAATGCACCTTTTTCCACGAGGAACTTGATTTTCCCTGCATTTGCGACGCTCGGACTTATGGCGTTATTATGGCAAGGCGTTTTGGATACGGTCGCGGTTGTTGGGGTGCTGGGCTTGCTCCTCTGCATGGAAGTCGGCTTTCGATTTCTGCCCAACGAAGAGCGATGGGCGCTATCCATTTCGCCCGATTGCAACGTCAAACTTGATGATCGTGGAGGATTGATCGAGTTCGAAGGCCTCGTCGGCCCGAAGGGTCGGTTCGGGCACAAGGGGATTATGCGGCGTAAGGTGCAGATCATTCGCGTCGTTCGTTTCTGTTTCTCAAGACCTTGAAGAAGAAGCGTCTCAATCGAACGCGATCGTCGGTCCACTTATCGAATTATTGCTTCGGGGGCGGGCCGTTCGTGCCTTTGCCGCCGGGGCGGTATTTGTCCATCACTTCATCGAGACGTTCCGGAGAGACTTTCAACGTCTCGGAGAGAATCTTGCGGTTGCGTTGCCGTTGTTCGGGAGTTGGTTCCTGGCCGATGGGGGCGGGCTGGACCTTTTTGAACGCTTCGCGAAATTGCTCGGCCGTGACGCCCAGGTCGCGGGCGATCAGCTCCACG
>JAIOQJ010000265.1 GCA_021413475.1 Planctomycetota bacterium
GGACATCGAACGCATCGATGGCGTCGCGCGTCCAGAGTTTCACGTCTGTGACGACCTGATCGTTCCGGCTGCGGGCCGTGTGCAGCTTGCGGCCCAGATCGCCAAGGCGTTCGATCAACGCGCTTTCGATGTGCGTATGGATGTCTTCGAGCGCGAACGAGAACTTCATCCGTTCCTGCTCAATCTCGACACCGATGGCATCGAGAGCGGCGGCGATCTCTTCCGCTTCGGCGGGAGTGATCAAGCCCACCTCGGCCAACATCCGACCGTGCGCCTTGCTGGCGATGATGTCGTGTCGATAGAGGCGATGATCGAAACTGATCGACTCCGTGAACGCTTCGACTCGGCTGTCGGTGCCGCCGCTGAATCGGCCACCCCAGGTCTTTTGACTCATCGTAGCTGGCACTCGACTAATGGTTCTCTGGTCAGCACGGTCAGCCGGCAACGGAGAACATGGGATAATTACGAAAAAGAAGTTGTATCACTGCATTCAGGGAAAACGAGAGCCCTGCATCCTCCAGCTTTCGAACGAACTTCGACGAGAACACCATTTCTTAAATTTTTCTTGTTTCTTTCTTCCGAAAAATGCCGAACAAAACGATGTAACCGATACAACCCGAACACCCCTGGGTTGTTCGCAATGATTGACAAGGCGGGTCTTCTGTGAAGAGGCTAATCTGGCGAAGCACGGGGATTCACGCGGCATTTCTCATTGGCAGCTTCTGGGTGACGATCGCAACTGTCTTTGCCCAAGATTCCGCGCCAACATCAATCAAAATCCCACTGGCGGCCCCACCAGTCGAAATGTGGAACAACGTTTCAGACGTGCAACCGGTACAGCACATTCGCCCCGTGACCGCAGTGAACTCTGTTTCTTCGCCCACGACCGCGCCCATTCAGCCGATCGCGGTACAGAGCAAATCTGACGTTGATCCGGCCGTGGTACGGCAGATCATCGCCGACTATCTAACCGAACTCGAAAACAAGAAAAAATTCGAGGCAGATCAGAAGAGAAAAGAAGCCGACGAAAAAGGCTACGAGATCGGCAATAACCCTACACTCTCGACAACTTGGGAAAACGGCCTCTGGTTCACCTCGCCGAACAAAGACTGGCGTTTTCATTTTGGCGGCCGACTACAAGCAGAGTCGGTCTTTTGGAATCAACCGAATAGCATGAAGGGTCCGCCGCCTGGGAATGGCGGCATTCCCGCTTCAGCCAAGGGAGATGGCGTCGGCCCGCTCGATGATGGCATGTTCTTCCGCCGAGTCCGCTTTCGGGCCGACGGAACTGGTTACGAGACCATTGAGTTCGTGATGGAAGTTGACTTCGAACAACTCAACTTCATCACGTTCGATCACATGTGGGTTGGTGCCAAAGACTTGCCGTTCCTCGGAACAGTGCGTCTCGGTCAACATAAAGTGCCGCAAGGCATGGAAATGATGGCCAGCGATTATCACCAAACGTTTCTTCAGGATCGCTCGGTCCTTTCTGAGGCCTTTTGGAATCTCTTCGCTCTTGGCATCTTTGTCTCGAACGATTACCTCGATCATAACGTCACCACGCAATCGATGTTCCATCGCATTCAACCGACCGGCTTCTACACGTCGGATTTCGGTGATGGGAACTACGCCGCGAGCACGCGTGCCACCTGGACGCCGCTGTACCAGAACGACGGCCGGCATCTCGTTCATGTCGGTGGCTCATATCAATGGCGCACCGGCGACCTGGGACGAACGATCCAGCCCGGCGCGACCGGAAACACCTTTGCCGACACACAGGATGTCGTTCGCTTCAGAGCACGGCCAGAGTTGCGCGATGCCACTGGCATTCCGCCCGGCAATCTCGGCGGCGACACAGCTCGATTTGTCGATACCGGATTCCTGCTCGCCAATAACGTCCAAACGGTCAGTCCAGAGTTTCTCCTGATTTGGGGGGCATTTTCAGTGCAGGCGGAGGCCGCATGGGCTTATTCTTCGAATGTTCGCTCCATTTACCCGAGTTCGTCCTTCGGCACGCCGCGAGGCAACACCCTTTTCTGGGGCGGCTATGTAGAGACCAGTTACTTTCTCACAGGCGAGAACCGGGGCTATGATCGTCGCTTCGGCACCTTCGATCGACCCAAGGTCAACGAAAATGCATTCGCCGTCCGTGGCGACGATGGCAAGCTACACTATGGCACTGGTGCCTGGCAAATTGCCTATCGCTACTCCTTCGTCGATCTGAATGACAATGGCGTCAACGGCGGCCAGATGGGGCAGCACACGGTCGGCGTGAATTGGTATCTCAACGACAATACGAAACTTCAGTTTCAGTACAGCAACATCCAGCGAAACGTCATCGAGCCCGCAGCCAGCGGGACGGTGCATGGCTTCGGGACGTTGTTGCAGTGGTACTTCTGATCCCAGCGACCGACAATCGCATGGCGAGCCACGTTGCGTAAGCTCCTGGAGGACTCTGCATGTCGTTTGGCTTGCACTCCTCCAGGAGCTTACGCAACCTGGCTCGCCATGCCTCGAACTCTTGGGAGATCGATTGATGAAACATCGATATTTGCTGTTCGCCCTCGGCACTATGCTACTCGCGGCAAACGGATCATGGGCTCAAGCGCCTGCGCTCGGTCATCATCCCGATGCAGGAAGCGGCCTGAAGTTCTGTGCTCGCGAATGCGTGCCTACCACCAAAACGGTTTATTCCTCAGTTTGCAAGGAGTACTGCGTTCCCAGCTTCTCGCTGGTCGCATGGTTTCGCAGGTGTTGCGGCGACAATTCTGCTTGTAGCGAGTGCGGCGAAGTGCATTTCAAACGGGTGCTGGTCAAGAAGATCGATCCCGGAACGCAGACGACGGCTTGCGTCCTCAAAGACGCTGCCGGCCCTGCACCGCTGACGGGTACGGTGCCGAAGCAATGAAAACAATAATGGCGAGCCGGCCCGCGGGAGCGGCCGGAGTTT
>JAIOQJ010000266.1 GCA_021413475.1 Planctomycetota bacterium
ACCAATGCGAAGGGAATTCTGATCGTCGCTGACCGGAATGCCTTGCTGGGTGGTTAATACCGGAATCTCGTCGGTAGCAATTTGATGGGTCTCACCGCCTGTCCCGACCGCCATCTCGGTGTCTACGATGCGCGGTGGCTGTTTCTTGGTGCTCGCAACGGAGCGTGGCTTTGCCATGGATGAGACCTCGATCGCGGGTAAGCGGTTCAATCGGACGAATCAGAGGCGAGCAACAATACACAGCAACTCCGATGCCGAGTGCACGATGACGAGCGATGTATCGGCGGACCGTACCGTCAATAGCCAACCACCGGTTCATTCATTTACATCGGCTCGCGAATCTACCTGGTACGACATTTGCATTTCGGAATTCTGTTCAAAGTGTCTGAACATCATGACGGGATAACCCCCTCACATCTATTTGGAGAATACCGATGAAGATGAAGTCACTACACGATCTTTATGTCGATGAACTCAAAGACCTCTACAACGCGGAGCACCAATTGCTCAAAGCGTTGCCGAAGATGGCGAAGGCGGCTTCCGCGCCCGAACTGCAAGAGGCCTTCACGTCTCACCTCGAAGAAACGCGCGGCCAGGTCGAACGCCTTGAACAAATCTTTCTGAAGCTGGACGAGAGTCCGAAAGGGAAGAAATGTAAAGCCATGGAAGGTTTGCTCGAGGAAGGCAAGGACGTCATGGAGGAAGACATGGAGACGTCCGTGAAGGACGCCGCCTTGATCGCCGCGGCTCAGCGCGTTGAACATTACGAGATGGCGGGCTACGGCTGCGTTCGTACCTTCGCGCAATTACTGGGATACGACGAAGCAGTGGAGCTGCTCCAGGAAACGCTCGACGAGGAAGGGGCCGCAGACAAGAAGCTCACCGAGTTGGCCGAAACGGTGATTAACATCGCCGCGGAAAACGCGGACGATGAGGAAGTAGAAGCCCCGGCCGCCAAGAACGGAAAGACTCAACGAAAAAGCCGTGCGACAGTGGCCCGCTGAGCGGTTTTGATTATAAGCGGTGCCGCGAGCGATCGCGGCTCCGCCTCATTTCGACATGCCCAGTTTTGCAGTTTGCGACTTCCAACCCTTTGCCATCCGTCGTACTGGGCAAACGCTTTACTCAATCGGGTACTGAAAAACAGACCCGCTAAAGCGAGTTACTACGAACAAATAATCGCGTCGGACTCAGGGGACTAGGCCGATACCGAGCAGGATCACTACGGGACGGAATGCCGAGTGGTCTATGGAATGGGGTCCAACGCGACCGTCCGCTCTTCTCTTCGATGCTCAACGATCAACCCGGTTGATGCCACCTCCAATACGGGTTGAACATTTTTCACCTCCCCTCCCGCAGCCCGCCGATGCCACACTTCCAGCACGGCGACAGTCACGGCGAGAATCGCCGGCCCGAGAATGATCCCTGAAGCTCCGAAAACTGACAGTCCACCCAGAAAGGCAAGCAAGGAAGGAACTTGATGCAATCGCATCCGGCTGCCCGCCAGTCGCGCAAACATCAAGCTATCGACCAGGATCGCCGTCGAAACGCCCCAAGCGATCAGCATCATCGCGCCTTGCCACTGATTCGAAATCAACATGAAAGCGGCGGCCGGCACCCAGATGAGAAAGGTCCCCAGCACCGGCAAAATGCTGACCACGAAGATAACAACGGCCCAAAACACGGGAGACGGAAGCCCAATCGCCCAGAATAGCAACCCACCCGTTACGGCATTTATAAGACTCGTTACCACCGTGGCGTAGATGTTGGCACGCACCGAATCAGCCACACTGGCGAAAACTTGGTTACTCTCCTCCGCGGTCATGGGCAACAGGCCCCGAACCCTTTCTCGCATTAACGATCCGTCTTTCAAAAAGTGAAAGAGAATGAAAAGAGCGAGCGCAAATTGAACCATGACAAGCAATGATCCCGACAGCACACCTGAAGCATCTCGAGCCGGAGACATGATCAGTTTCCGTCCTTCGGCTTCCAGGTCGATATTCATGCGATCCATCCAGGCAACCGGTTCACGTAAGACGGGAACCTTGAGGATTCGATCGCGAAGCGTGGTTTCGACCTCTTGCGACTTGAATTGCTCGACGCCTGAACGGGCTTCCTGGAAGAGTTGGTACGTGACGAGAAAGCCCGGCAACACAATGAGCACGAATACGCTCAATGTGGTGGCGAGTGCCGCCCAATTTGGTCCCTTGATTTGACGCCGCATCCAAATGTGCAGCGGCCACGCGAGGATCGTGAAGGCGACGCCCCACGCAAGTCCGGACAGAAAAGGCAACGCCAGCCACACACACAACCCGATCAAAGCAACCGTGAAACCCGCGAGCGCATAAAGACGTAGTCGATCATTCGTCGCGGCGGGAATGACGATTTCAGTCGGGGGCGCGCTTGGGATAATCAGGCCGGATTCAGCGTATTTCCCGTTCGTATTCATGCGAGTCTCTTCCTTAAGTGAAGCAAGGACGACAATATTCAATCCAGTATTTAGCAAATAACGTGCCGCCCCAGAGCGGTATTGAGTGCTTTCGCATGGCAAACGGCACAAGTTTTGCGGTCAAATTGTTACGGCGGCTTCCAATCGCTTTTCGAAAGAAACGTTGACTGGGAGCCGCCGCTACGTGATCTCAAGAGACTTTCCGCATGGTGCTGTTCCAAACCATTCTGGCGCTCATTTTCCGCTCGGCGGGAAGGATACTGAATACCGCCTTTGGCTGGGCGACTGTGATGTTGTTCGGCAAGATTCCGGAAAAGCGGCAAACGCAGATCTCGATCATGGCGTTCGGCTCGGTGATCTGGTTGACGGTGGTATTCGGCATTGCCTTTCCAAAGCTGGGAGCTTTCTTGCTCGCTTTTGCGCCGCTGCCGAAAAGTGTCGATCCTGTGTGGATCCGCTTGGCCATGCTGGCGATGGCGCTCCTGATCCCGATGGGAATCGGAGTCCTGGGGCTCTATCTTGTTGAGCAAGCGGAACGTCCGAAAAGCCTCATTGCGAAAATCAAAAAAGTGCTGAAAGGTTACCCTTACACGCTAGGCCTGGCACTGACGTTATTCATGATGATCGTGGTCGCGCCAATCATGAAGGTTCGGAGTCTGCTTCGCCGTTGGGACGATGCGCATTTGCCAATGATGGTTGTCCCGAATGATTACATGGATGTAGTGGCCGACATCCAACACGTCTTGCGAACGGGCGGTTTCGAAACACACCGCGAAACGGCCAATCTCATGCTTCGCTTGCCGACCAAAATACTAACGTTCTTCGCCGGTGGATCGGTCGACCGACTCATCGCTGACCGGCTCACGATTTTGCGGTCGCCGAGAGTCGAAGTTCTGCTGCATCCGTCGGATTTGGTGATCCGAGGCCGAAGTGGCGATGTTGCCCGCGTCCGCGCGATACTGACGGAGAATTTGACTTTCACGAAAGCCTATCAGACCTGGACGACCGAAGCCAACCGCATCGAAGATCGCCTCGTTGCTATCTGGAACGAAATTAATGGAGATCAAGATCGCAACACGGACCAGTGCATGGAGCAACTTCACGCGGTCGAGCATGACATCAAAGCCGCGGAATTTAGCTATGAAGAGTGGGAAGTGCTTTTTCGTGAGAAACTATCTGTCGAACGAGTTCTGCTTCGTCTCATGGCAGATCCTCAGAATCGTTCAAGTATTCGCGACGTGGAGCCCGTCCTGCATTGATGCAAAAAAGTGTAAGGAACCAATGGCATGAAGTTAAGGCCCAAAGCTTCACCAAATAGCCGTTTGCGACTTGGGACGAAGGTGGTTGCCCCGATCACGTACAAGCGAGGACGCTTGCCCTACGTAGCGCACGCGTCCTCGCTTGTGCCCTATCTCGATCGCAAAGAAGGACGCGGCTTCTGTGCCATTGGTTCGTGACAATTTTTGATTCACTTTTTCTTGAACGCCTCAACCTGCTTCTCTAGTTCCTCGATCTTCTTTTTCAGTTCATCGACTCGGGGATCCATCGGCGGGCCGTAGCCGCTTGGGAAAACGGGCGGCAGCGTTTCGAGTTCTTTGTACCGTTCCGGCGTGGTCACGAGCAGCACGTTTCCCTTGCGAATCAGCTTGAGGCCGGCCATCTCGGCCAACGTGCTGACGGCGGTATCGACCGGGACATTTGTCAGCCGGGCGGTGACCGGGGTCTTCCCCTTCTCGGCGGCTTGATTGGCGAGCACGATCGTGCGGCTGGTGCGTACTTCGATGTCCTTGAGGGCATCTTGCAAGGGCCGTTCACCGTAGTTGGCGGTGACAAATGCCGTGGCCCGGATCAGTTTGTTATTGTCCTCGGCCGGCTCGTCCTCGTCGCGCAGGTTGACCTTGAGCGGCGGATTGGTCAGCGTGAAAGCTCGGGCTGGGCTCACGATCTGGATGTGATCGGGCTGGATGAGGTAAACCCCTTCGATCTGATCGGCAACGATTTTCAGGATCGTTCCCAGGCGGACATTCTTCAAGGCCGGCACGTTGATCGGCTGTTTCATAAACGCCTCGTCCTCGTTCGCGTTCAGAGCGACCCCCATATTGGGTCCGCCCCCAAAGGATTTGGCATCCACGATGACATTGATTTCGTACTTGTCGGACAGAAACTCGATGACTTCCGAGAGGGGGGTATTCTTGAGAGGATCCTTCAGGGTGACGCGCTCGAGGAGCTTGTTGGCAATCTCGTCGCGATCATCGACGTGCTGATTTTTGGCCTCGGGCTTGGCGGGGACGGGAATCGGTGCGGAGCTTGCACTTGGCGACGAGAGCCAAAACGTCGCGGCAACGACGGCAATACACGGAACATTGATGCGGATAGACTGCTTCATGGATTGTTCTCCGTTCGGAAGAATAGGCACCTGTTACGAACGAAACACCAATGTATCACCAACGTTGGCGCGATTCGATCCAATTGCAAAATCGCTTGAGGAACTGTTTGCCGGACGCAAAAGACGAGTTTGTCGAAGTGATCGCCTGGTAAGAATGGAACGAATTCGAGCGTTCGCCGACGCCGTCATTTCTTCTCGATCTCCTTGCCTTTCACTTCACTTTCACTCGGCAGCACGGGAGTCCGAATCTCTTGGACCTGCGCGTTCGGCAAGGCGCATTCGGCCGGTTGGCCGATCGCGGTGAAGAGGCGAAACTGAGCGCGGTTGAACTCGATGACCTGGGTGAGGTATTGCACGCGAGCCTGATTGAGCGACTGGATCGCCAACAGCGGTTCGAGGGCATCGTATCGAGGATTGGGGCCGACCATGCCGAACTGGGTGGCCAGTAACTTGCGGTATAGCTCGCTCGCTTCGCGAACCGCATCCTGGGCGTCGTCGAGCGTGCGAAATCGGGCGGCGGCCAGTTTCGCGGATTCAGTCACCTCCGCACCGACCTCAGCCTGGACGGCGGCAACTCGAAGTGCGGCCTGATCCATCTGGGTCCTCCGTTCGCGCACCTGGGCCGCGTTGCCGAAACCGAGATTGCGGAGTTCCCAGTAAGCCATTGCCGCGCCGTCGCCTCGGTTCTCGAACTTGCCGACGTAGGAATTCTGTCCACCACCAAACGTACCATTCAGGTAATCGACTTGGACGCGAGGCAACAGGGGACCGAATCGGGCTTGTCTGACACGTTCCCGTGCCGCCAGGACTGCCGAACGGTTCGCAGCCAGTTCCGGCCGATTGAGAATCGCGAGGTCGATGAGGCGATCCAGGGTGAGGTCCGGTTCCACCAGTCGAATCGGGACCACGACCGGGTCGGCGGGAACCAACTCGACATCGGGCTGCAAGAGGAGAAGTTTGGCCAACCGTGCCGACGCGGCGGACGAACGTCCTTCGAGTTCGATGCGTTCCTGCCGGCGCAGGGCGACTTCGGTTCGGGCACGGTTGATGTCGCCCCCGGTCTTGCTCAGCCCCGATTTGTCGGCGGCCTTGGCGCGATCGAGCATCTGTTCGGCCTTGAGAAGCGTATCGGCATTGATCGCTCGGGCGGCATTCACTTGCAGGAGATCGAGATAGGCGCTGGCGACATCCAATTGTAAGTTGTTCGTTGTCGCCTGAGCGAACTGCACTTCGGCCTGGGTGAGTCGGCGCGCGACCAAAGGCAGGAAGTATGCATCGGCGGTATCGACCCGCAGCTGCGAGCCCCCGCCGGCAAACACACTACTTCGGGAAGTCACGAAGACCAGGCCCAGCTGATTTTGAGTATTTCCATCGTGACGAATGTAGGTCGAGCCCGCCGATAGATTGGGAAGCCATAGAACCTCGGCCTGATCTTGCCGCGCCATCGCCTCGGCGACGCGCGAACGGGCCAAGGCAATGGTCGGGTTCTGCGCGTTGGCCAACCGCAGTGCCGTCGCCAAATCGATGGGGAGTTTCCCTTCGTCGCGAACGGGAGGCTGGGTCGCGTGATTCGAAGAAGCGGGGGCTGAAACTTCGGCGGCCGTGCGAACTATGGGAGCAAATGTGGGGACTGCGGGCACATGCGCGGACTGCGGCTGCATGGGCCTGGGCGTTGCCTTCCAGACAACCGGTTGTTCGGACGAAGCGCTGGCACCCAGTCCGAGCAAGATCGCCAAGCCGTATGTTTCGAAGGCGAGTCGAAACCGACGGTGCGTCGCGAACATGATCACATCCTTGTGAAGCAGAATCAACGGCTATCGACGCGAACTTCCGATGTTCCAATCGGATAAGGTCGTTGATACATTGCGGTTGTCGCCGATTTCAACCTGCCGGCTCGCGACAATCTCTTCTTCTCCCGTCAACTCACGGACGACATCTCTTCCCTTCGAACGACCATCTCCGGTCACAATCATGTTGACCTTGGCGACGGTGCCGTCGTCTACTTGTACTTGAACAGGCACCTGCACCGTTTTCCCGTCGCGCACAATTAGAATGTACTGCTTGCCGTTGATGCTATAGACGGCGCTACTGGGCAGAAGGTAGGCCGCACTCGTTCGGCTCAAACGGAGCTCGATCGTGCCAGTCATCCCCGGTAGCAAGCGGAACGGTTTGGTTCCCGCATCGAGAATTCTGGGTCGTATCGGCAATGGATCGCCCGGACTCTTTTGCCAGCTTTCCTGGCCGTGAAGCGCGACCATCGAGAGTGGAATCGACTGGAGGCAGCTCTTCGCCGCCAGGATCGCCAAGGAATTCGAAATCACGCTTCGCTGCAAGGCGATGTATTCCGCCTCCGTGCCATTGAAGAGATCGACCTCGACACGCATCGTCAAGTCGTTGTTTTGAACCGTCGGCGAAAATCGGGTCACTCGGCCCTGAATCGACCCACCGCTGAGCCCGTTCATCTCGAGCGAAATTTCCGTGTCGTTATCCACGAAGGCGGCTTCGTTGTCGGGAAGCCTCGTAACGATGGTGACGAAGTCCATCCGGGCGATGCTCAATAGCGGCTCACTGCTTCCGGTCGTCGCGTTCTGCACAAATGCGCCCGGGTCCACATTTCGTTTCGTAATCACGCCGTCGAAGGGAGCGATGACGTGGGCAAAGTCGGCAAGCGCGTGCGCGCGCTCCAGATCGCGGCGGGCGATTTCCACCAGCGACTCTTTCAGTTTGATATCGGCTTCCGCTTCTTCTAACTTCGCCTCAATTTCCTTTTGGTCCGCTTGCGCCTTTTCCACGGCGGCGATGGCGGCTTCCACGGAAGCTACGCCGAGTAGGTAATCTCGTTTCTGCTCGTCAAAGACATCGGGGCCGATCGCTTTCTCGTTGAGCAGACCCTGGTAGCGCTCAAGGCGTTTTTCGCGGAATTCTCGGGTGGCGACCGCCAGCCCTACTTCTTTCGTCCGTTGCGTGACGCTCGCTTTGGCGACTTCCACCAGGGCACGCGCGCTTCTGGCCTTTGCCTGGGAAGCGATCGCTTCTTGCATTCGCTGGGCAACCACTCCATCCTTGATGGACACGTCCTGAAGCAAATCCGGGACATCAATATCAATCAGAACTTCACCGCGTTTGACGCGTTGATTGATGTCTTTGGTGACGCGCGAAACAGTCCCCGAAGCTCGCGCGCGTAGATCCGCCTTGAAATAGGCTTCGACGATCGCCAGCTGGTGGGAGGTTACCTGGAACGACGGATCGCGTTTGGCGCGGATCGTTTTCGCCTCGGCCCGTCGATCGGCCGATTTCCCCTTGGAATCACCGAGGTCCGCGGTACCTGGCTTGCCGGATAGAGTGGCGGCGACAATCCCGATGCCGGCAACGAGAATGATAACAGTGCCAACCAGCCAACGTCTGCGGCGCGCACGCTTCATGATGAATTCCTTCAACGAGTATAGGGCGATCACGGCGCCTGGTGGGCGTGGCCATCGTGAGTGGATTGATGATGCTTGTGTTTGTGGCGATTTCGAATCAAGAGCGTGTAGAGAATCGGTACGACGATCAACGTCAGTGCCGTTGATGTCACCAACCCGCCGACGACCGCTCTTGCCAGGGGCGTGATTGCCTCGCTCCCCTTGCCCATTCCGATGGCCAACGGCAACAAGTCGAGGAAAGTGGCCAGGAAAGTCATGATGATCGGCTTGAAACGGATCGTGCAAGCCTTGACAACCGCGTCCTCGACCGTGGCACCTTCCTTGCGGAGTTTGTTGGCGAAATCGAGAAGCAGAACGCCATTGGAAACCACGATGCCGACCAGGAAGATGATGCCCATCTCCGATTGCACGTTCAGGGTGGTGTTCGTCACATAAAGCGTACACAAGACCCCGATCAGGCCGAGGGGCACAGTGAACATGATAATCAACGGCATGACAAACGAACGGAACATCGGCACCATCAGGAGGTAAACAAGGATCGACGCCAGGAGCAATCCACTCCCCAAACTACTGAACGATTCTTTCATGCGAGCGTATTCACCCATGAGCGAGACGCGCATACCGCCGGTATCGACATCCTTGATTTTCTCCCGGATATCCGTGGCGACGCTGCCGATATCTCGGCCTTCCACATTGACGAGCACGTTCGTGACACGGCGCAGTCCGCGGTGGTTGAGTTCCACTTCGGAAACATTCTGTTCGAAATCCACGAGCGTGCTCAACGGCACGGGCGATTTCTGCTTCGTGCCCGTGGCCGTCACGTTCTTCAAGTCTTCGATCTTGAAATTAGGATCCTCGGCATATTGCACGGCCACGAAGTACTGGTTGCCGCTCTTGGGATCGATCCAGAAATTCCGCGTGACGGCAATGCTCGAATTCATCGCCGTCACCACTTGCATGATGACATCGCGAGCCGTCAAGCCGACGCTGGCCGCCTTTTGGCGATTCACTTTGATCAGCATCGTGGGCGCGTCGTTCCGCTGGGCAATGCGTACATCCACCGCCCCCGGCACGGTGGCGACTTCCGCGACGATTCGCTGCGCGAGACCGATTGCTTTTTCCGGCGGGGCTTCGATCTGGATGTCGATCGGGGACGATTGCCCGTAGTTCAGCGCCGTCGAGACGATACCGCTGGTGTCGAAGCTGGTCTGGCTCTTTAGTTCGGTAAAGCGAGGATCCGCGTTAAAGGCCTTGCGCAATTTGATCGCGTACTCCTGCGACGTGAATTGCCGCTTGTCGGTCAACTGGATGCGAATAACCGCATCTTGCTGGCCGGCGTTGCGGGTGTAGGCACTCGACCAATCCGGATTCAACCCCATCTCGGAAACGATCATCGACCGTTCCGCTTCAGGAATCATCTCTTGAATGAATTGTTCCACCTTGGCGATTTGTGCTTCGGTGGCATCCAACCGCGTGTCTGACGAACAGCGGATTTGGATGGTGATCTGGCCGGCATCCACCTGCGGGAAAAATTCCTGGCCAATACCACGAAGCAACGTGAGCGAGCCGACGAACAACAAGCCAACCATCGCAAGCACGATCATTCG
>JAIOQJ010000267.1 GCA_021413475.1 Planctomycetota bacterium
TCATGTTTCCATCGAAACGCCGCCACCTTTTCGATACCGCGGCGATGTGGGATGCAACGCCAACATTTGTGACAGAATTTGGCGATTCGGCACTCGGCCCAACAGTTAATGCTCGGCAGATTGAACACAGAAACCCGGCTCTTTTCGCCAGGCGGATTAGAGTGCGTTCGGAAAAATCACCTTTTCGTCGAGCCACGCTTTTCCACTTTCAGTCGGAACGTCCAGGACTGCACCCGCCTCAAGAGTCTCATGCATACTTCGTAGTGCATGATGGACACCGCCACTTACCGGCCAATCGCTGGACGTTTTTCGGGAACTCGACCACGCTAATAAGATCCCCTCTCGTTTCATAACAATGCGTGCAGTACGGCCCATTACCGTCAGCTTTGTAGCAAAGACCATCCTTCTTCACTACCTCGGCCGGCAATGCCAGCTTCGCCTTTTCCGCCTTGAGGTCAGTGTTCTCTTCTCGCAACGCCAAAATCTCTTCCTTGAGATCGAGCAGCTTGCCCCGAAGTTCGGCAATCGTCTCTTTCAGTTCGATGCCCGCCAGCTCGTCGGCCTGCTTCTTCGCCCGTGCCGCCAGGTCGATCACGTCACTGATGATGCTCATGGATTTTCCTCTTCGGCTACTATCGCCCGAATTCTGCCTGCAAAGCTTTCATCGAATTGCCCCTCGGCGTCCAACGGGCATTCCGCCGCAACGTGGAATACCGCTTCCTGAATTTCTTCCTGCCCATCATCTGTCGGCCGGCTGAATTCATCGATCCGCCCGTCCTCACGAGCCTTTCCTATCGCGAACCACCGAAACAAGAAACTCATGCCCATCTGCTGGCCTTTGGCCGGGTATCTTTGCTGGCATTCAGCAACCACGGTCATTCCGAATTGGTTCATCGGATCATCGGTGATGATAATGCTGCCGGGCGGGACATCCTGCAGACACCTTTCGGCATCGGGCGGTATTTCTCGCCGCTTCGCGGCAAACGCATCATTCGCCATGCCAACCAGTTCCGAGAATTCCTCACGGGAAAACGGATGAGCATTCACTTCGGGCACGAAATCCTTCATATATGCCACCTCTCGTATCGAACGACGCCGGGCCAGCGGTAATTCTACGAGGCTACTCTTGCTGCCGGCCGGCCGACAGATCAAAGACCGTGAACGGATGAGCTTGATCGCCGACATATACCCAGGCAAAGGCTTTCCGCAACGGGTCCAACAGGGTCACCGGCGTGTCGTCGGTATGCAGCGCAGCGGGCGGGCAACGTACCCGCCTGTCGTCAACCAGCGGATTTGTGCGTCCGGTTGGTCGAATGTTTTCTCGAAGTTGGCACCGTATTTCTTGACCAACTCGTTCTTATTGTCGGCGAACGCCTTCTTCTTGATCTCCCGCTGTTGGAGCCCCACGGCCGCCGCGAACTGGCCTCCGTCGGTCATCGGGTCGGCGAACTTTGGTCCGCGCGTCGTCCGTGCCAATGTTCACGTACACCACGCCACCCTCGAGCACCTTCTTCCCGTACTTCGGCATTACCTCCTGCTTCTCGTGGCACGCCGCGCAGTTCGCCACGTACAACTGTTCGCCCGCCTTGAACTCATCCGACGCGCGGTCGATCTTTCCGAACGCGTCCGGCCACGCGGGCGGAAGGAGCTTCTTCGCGACCGTTTCGAGGTCGTGCAGGTTGCCGGGCAGGAGGGCCGAAGACTTGGACACCGGGTCAGCCACCCCGCCGAGGCCGAGCGCCTGCCCCACCTTCCGCTCCATGACTGACATCGTGTTTCCGTCCCAGTGCAACCACCGCTTGTCGAAGCCCCACAGGATCGGGTATCGGACCGGGGCGATCGGCGACCGCGCCTCGTCCTTTTCGAATAGAAAATTCCGAGCACTTGTGAACGCATCCCCCCGCCCGAACCCCGGCCGGGGGGCCGCGGGGCCGTGCCCCTCCAGGCTCCCCAATTGCTTTAGGAATTCCAGCCGAGCTAGGAGCAGTGGCAGCGAGATGTGGTCCGCCCCGAGTTTTGCCGCGAACACCGGAAGGCTCTCCAGGAACTTCCTTTCCTCGGCGAGCGCCGCGAGTCGGACTTCGACCAACCGCCTCATCTCTAGCGCCCGGCCCAGCCAGTCCGACGCGGTAAGCACAGCCGCGGCAGCGGAGTCTTCCTGCCCGCCGAGCAACGTCCGGATCCGCTTCAGTAGCAACTCATCAAACTCTCCATCCACGAAAGGCTGCCCGGTATGGGCTGGAAGTAGTCCGACGAGCAAGCCCGTGACCGGATCGCCATCTGCTTGACTCTATTGAGACCGATACCGTGGCGGGCCTTCGCGATCTAGCCCTCATCGGCGTCATGGTCTTCAGCTTCGCCCGCGTCGGTGCTGTCGTCGCGCTGAATGTGGAAGACTACTTCCAACAAGGGAAGCGCTGGTGGTTCCGTCTGCACGAGAAGGGTGGAAAAAGGCACGACGTACCAGCCCATCACAAGGCCGACGAGTACATCGACGCTTACATGATCTCAGCGGGTTTCGGCGACGGCAAAACGACTCCCCTCTTTCGCACGATCGACCGTCATCGGCGGTTGACGCACAACCGAATGACCAGGCGGGAAGTCTTGGCGATGGTGAAGCGGCGGGCTCGA
Organism: Planctomycetota bacterium; assembly: GCA_021413475.1. GTDB lineage: Bacteria > Planctomycetota > Planctomycetia > Gemmatales > Gemmataceae > JAIOQJ01. Next base: position 2,632 of record JAIOQJ010000267.1, read on the forward strand.
GCTGCCGGCCTCCCCGCGCACATTAGCTGCCACACCTTTCGCGCCACCGGGATCACGACCTATTTGCTGAACGGCGGCACGCTCGAAAAAGCCCAGCAAATTGCCGCCCACGAATCGCCACGGACAACGAAGCTCTATTATGCGCTTCGGATCGTTATGTAGAGTCGCTTCCGCAAGTGCTTGCCTGTCCGACAATCCTCGTTGAATTACTGCACATAAGATCTGACGATACACCTCCTTGGCGGCCATCGGGGCCGCTGCTCTTTTCAAAGGAGGTTCATCATGGAACCAGTCAATTCTCCCGTCTCGCGGAACCTGGCGCTGAAGCAACTCGTCGCCGACGCGCTCGTCGAGATCGAGCGGTTGGGTTACAGCAGGAAATCATGCAATCGATATCGAACCACGTGGGATCATCTCATCGAGTTTGCGGATCGGAAGCAGCTCGGAGATGAGTTTTCCGGAGATCTGGTGGCGCGGTTTCTGGAGGAGCATCGTGTCGGTGACGTCGAGTTCGGGTCGGGCGAGGGGTGGCGACGACACATGGTGTGGGGAGTCAAGGTGCTTGCGGATTTTGCCAAGGACGGCCACATCGAGCGGGCTTTTGCGGAGGTGGAAGCAATCCACCTTCTGCCCGCCATGCAACGGACGCTGCGCGACTACCAACAGTTTTGCAAAGATCGTCTGCACCTGCGACCTACGACGCTTGAGCGGCGCACGAGGGAACTCACGATCTTCTTGGATTTCCTCGATTCCAGGAAGGGGCGGACATTGGAGGAGATTCAGTCGCTGGATCTGTCGGAGTTCGTGTCTTGCCGGGATCACTTACGGCCCAAGTCGGTCTCGCGAATCGTCTCGGATGTCCGTTCATTTCTCCGATTTCTCACGATGCGTGGCATTTTGCAGCGGAATCTCAGTGAGGATCTGCCGAAAATCCGAGTTCCGAGAGACGCGGCGATACCGTCGGTTTGGGAGCACGAACTGGTCATTCGACTGCTCGGTGCGGTCGATCGTAGCTCGGCGAAAGGCAAGCGGGATTACGCCATTCTCTTGCTGGCATGCCGGCTGGGCTTGCGTGCGGGGGACATTCGCACACTGAAACTCGACCAACTTCATTGGGACGATTCGACCATTGAAGTCACGCAATCAAAAACGGGCATACCGTTGGTCCTCCCTCTAACAACCGAAGTGGGCGAAGCGCTGATCGATTACTTGAAGTCGGGACGTCCCGTTACGGCGCATCGCGAGGTCTTTCTCAAAGTCAACCCGCCTTTTGATCCTTTCACGGCTGACTGCAACCTGCACCACATCATTTCGTACTGGCGACGGCTGGCCGGGGTCCGGTTTCGGTCTGCGCAAAAGCGGGGCATGCATTCGCTGCGTCACACGCTCGCGACTCGGCTGCTCGAGAAGGGAACGCCCTTTACCACCATTGCGGAAATCTTGGGGCACACCTCATTGGAATCGACACGGATCTATGCGAAGGCGGACGTGGAAGCCTTGCGCAGCGTGGCGTTGGATCCGGAGGAAGTGAATCATGCCAAATGAAGCATCCGACACGGGCTTTCAGAGCGTTCTCGCTCCGCTCATGAATCAGTTTGTTCAGGAAAAGCACGCCTGCGGCTACGCCTATGCTGAGCCGACTCGACTCTTGCACCGCCTCGACGATTTTCTGGTGCAGGAGCGCTTGACGACACTGGAGTTGCCTCGATCTCTTGCCCGCAAGTGGTTAGCCAAAAAGCCGCACGAGAGTGCGCTAACGCAACAGCCACGGATCATTCTCGTCCGCCACTTCTCCAGGTTCTTGTTGCGAGCGGGGCATCCCGCGTACGTGCCCGAGTCCGGCTTGGCGGCTCGGAAGCCACCGACTTTTGTACCCAGACTGCTGAGCGACGATGAGCTGGTAAAGCTCTTTCACGCGATCGATGTGCTGGAGCCTATGGCGAGTTCGCCGTGGCGGCACCTGGTGATGCCGGAAGTTTTCCGGCTCCTGTATGCTTGCGGGTTTCGTGTTGGAGAGGTGCTGAAACTGCGCGTTCGAGACGTCGACCTGGATCGGGGCATCATCACGGTTCGCCAAGCAAAGTTCCGGAAAGATCGGTTGGTTCCGCCCGTCCTGTCTCTGATAAACCGGTTGCGCCGATATGCCGAGCATTTCGGCAACCGGCCGCCCGATGCGTTCTTCTTCCCAGGAGCCAGCGGACGCCCGTTCGCGCTGCGTACCGTCTACACCGTCTTTCGCAAACTGCTGATGCAGTGTGGCATTGCTCATGCGGGACGAGGCAAGGGACCCAGAATCCACGATTTTCGGCACCTCTTCGCCGTCCACACCTTGAGACGCTGGTATCAAACCGGCGAGGATCTCGACGCCAAACTTCCGCTGCTGGCCACCTATCTGGGGCATCAACATCTTTCCGGAACGCAGCGTTACTTACACCTCACCGCCGAACTGTTCCCCGAAATCACCGCCCGACTCGATGCGGCCTTCGGCGAGGTCATCCCACGGAGAATCGAACGATGAAGCCGACCAATTTTTCCATTCACGTGACCAACTTCTTGACGCATTACTTGGGCGCTCAGCGGAATCTCAGCCCCAATACCATCAGAGCCTACCGCGACGTGTTCACTCTGCTGCTGCGCTTCTGCCGGGACGTGCGGGGAATCGCGCCGGAAAAACTCTGCCTCGAACCGATTGACGTTCCCTTGGTGGAAGCATTCCTCGATTACTTGGGGACCGAAAGGAACTCTTCGCCGCGCACACGAAACCATCGGCTGGCCGCGCTGCACCCCTTCTTCCGATACGTTCAGGCCGAGGAACCCGCTCACATGCTTCAATGCCAAAAAATCCTCGCGATTCCGCAACAGCGGCACGCTCGACCCACGGTCACATACCTTTCGAAAGAAGAACTGGCGGAGATTCTGGCGCAGCCGGATCTCCAAACCGCCGAAGGTCGAAGGGATGCCGTCCTGCTGAGTGTCCTCTACGACACCGGAGCGCGCGTTCAGGAACTGATCGATCTTTCCGTCGGCGATGTACGACTCGATCCACCCGCGCAACTGCGTCTGCTGGGCAAAGGACGCAAGACCCGCGCGGTGCCTCTGATGCAAAGCACGGTCCAGCTTCTGCGCGACCACATCCGGGAGAACCGCCTGGAAGGTCCCGAACAGTTCGACACGCCCCTTTTCCAGAACGCGCGTCATCAACGACTGTCGCGTTCTGGAATCCGCTATATCCTTCAAAAATACCTTGTCAGAGCCCGAACGAAGAGTCCCAGTCTGAACCGAACCGTGAGTCCACACACGCTGCGGCATACCAAAGGAATGCACCTGCTGCAGAGTGGAATCTCGATCGACATGATTCGGGACTTCCTCGGGCACGTCGATGTCAAAACAACTCAGATCTACGCGCGGGCAAATCTCGAGATGAAACGCAAGGCGCTGGAGAACATCACCGAACCGTCGCCGGTTCCAACCATCCCCGCGTGGCAACAGAACAAGAACTTGCTGGACTGGCTCCGTTCCTTATGAACCTTCCAAGGACATGCACCGATGGTAAGTCTGAACCGCGGCCCGCCAATCTGAGCCAGATATTATGCTGAGTCGCCCAGTGCCCTGCGCCTTGCAATCGGCAAGATACGTCGCTTGCTGCACATTTCCGCTGTCTGCGCATAATAGGTGAGCGTCGTTCTCGGGTCTGCATGCCCGGCGAAATCTTGAAGATCTATTACGTAGCTTCCTCGCTCTCGGGCCGTCGTGAGGGCAGTCACCCGGAAGGAGTGTACGGTCACGGCGGGATCCAGATGCAGGCGACAGACGTAGCGCTCGACGAGATGCTGGATGGATCGTCGTGAAAGACGACCGTCGCAGAAAGCCATCACGTCCTCGGCCGCGCGCGGTTTTCGTCGCCGGGAAGAGCGCGGCGTCAGCATCTTCGCGAATTCTGGCTTCTTCCAACCATGCTTCGATTCGCTCGAATGCTTCCGGGTGGAGCGGCACGTGTCGCTCTTTCCCACCCTTCCCGCGAACTTCCAGTACTCGATGTCCGCCGCTCGCCTTGTAATCCTTCACGCGGAGTCGCGTGATTTCCCCCACCCGGCAACCGGTGTAGGCGAGGACAGCGAAAAGTATTCGGTCCCGAATTCCTTCCGGTGTTTCTGCCGAGGGGGCTTCAAGCAGACGCCGGCAATCCTCCGGCGTCAGGCCCACGGTCTTTCCATCGCGTGGCACCGCCGGCACGTTCACAAAGTCGCTGTGCGCGGGATTTGCTCCGACGTAGCCGTACACTGACAGATAGCTGAAGAGCGATCGTAAAACTGTGATCTTCCGCACGACGGCGACGTTTGAGAGGCCACGTTCTCGTAGATGATAGCGCCACGCGGCGACTTCTTGTGGGCGGATCGTCGTCAGTTGTTCCAGGGCATTGGTCGGAATGCCAGCGAAAATGAGAAATTGTTTCAACTCTCGGGAATATGCTGACCGTGTTTCAAGCGACGGAGATCTGGTCAGCCACGCCGAACATGCCTCGGCGAAACGACCACGAATGTCGGCGTCCGTCAAAGTCCGACCGCGTTCGAATGCCGGGATGAGCGACGGGCTGGACACGGCCGCCGAAGTCTGGCCGGACGACCTCCACACCCTTGGTGAGTTCTCCGCCATTGACGATGACTCGGATTCGTGGTCTGGTTGGCGGCCGTGATCGAAGGGGGATTTCATTGCGTGCAAAGTGCGTTTCGCGCAACATACCCTGGGTCAATCATCGGTGTCAACCATGCGCTGGAATCTCGATTCCTACGACAGAATCACGTCAAAATGACAAGGCATTATCAAAATCGGTTGACGAACAGGGGCTTTTCCGGTCTTTCAGGGCACCAATAGACGTCATGCCGTTTGACGCCATCTTTTGCAGAATCGGGCATTGGTGATACCATTTCCGGGCTCGGCAGTATTGTTCGCAGCTGCAGTCAATTGGCTGTCGGGCAGGGAATCGGCCTGCCCGACAGAATTCCCGTACAAAACCCAGAAACAAGCCGTAATGGACGGTTCCGGCGCGCTGGAGGTCGTCGGCGCCCATCGCCATCCTGCGGCCGCGAACATCTGCACCCCCATGAAGGCGAGGCTTGTTGTCGGTGAGCGGTATGTTACAAAGAACCCACGGCGAGAAAGAAATGAGGACTTGTGGCTGGATTTGATGAAAGCTGGTCAAGGCTCGCGGGTATTGGCGAAGGGCGTGCTCCAAGGGAGGCAACCCTGGTCGACAGGATTGTGGTCGCCGGGGAAGCCGATCCAAGCGCCGGCAATTACAAAGACGTAATGTGGAGCGCGGCTTCAGCCGCCGATTGGTTGGGTCGCCACCAAACGGCCCTTCGCAGCCTCGACGCGGTTCTCCAGATCGATCCAGATGACCACCAGGCCCATTACGAGCGCGGGCTTCAACTACTGATGGCCGGCAAGTTTCCGGAAGGCTGGACAGAGTACAGTCGGCTTTACCAGACCCCGAAGCAAGTGCGGAAGGTCGACGGTTTTCCGCCGCCTTGGGACGGAAAGGCGGATGGTGAGGGCATTCTCGTCTTTTCGGACCAGGGTGACGGGGATGCGATCATGGCCCTCCGGTACGCTCGGGAGCTCAAGAAACGCTTTGGCCGAGTGATATTCAACTGCGATCCAAACCTGGCGGATCTTGCCAAAACAATTGGCTGTTTTGAAGAGGTGATTCCGTTCCTCGGATTCTCCGGGTCGAAGTACGGTTCCATTAAGGGCCTCGAGTGCGACTATCATGTACCCGTAATGGCGCTGCCCGGCCACTTCGGGGCATTCGCCCCTGATCCACCATCTCTCCCTCCATATTTCACCCTAGATCCGGCGCTCGTCGCCAACATGCAACGAGAGTTACGTTTCAGCGAAGGTTATCGGGTTGGCGTGGCCTGGAGGGGGAATTCGGGAACGCCACGAGACCCGGTACGTTCGTTCGACGCCGAAGAGTTCTTGCCCCTTGCGGCCGTGCCCGGCGTGGAATTCTTCTCGCTTCAATGGGAGTCCGGGGACGGGGAGGCCGACTGCTTGAACGTCCATGGGAAGGAAATTTACCGTCTTGCGAGGTCACGGAACCGCCGAGGTATACCGTGGACGTTCCTCGATACAGCGGCATTCGTCGCGAGCCTTGATTTGGTCATCACCTGCGACTCGGCTATCGCTCACATTGCGGGTGCTTTAGACGTACCGACATGGGTGGCTGAGGAGATGGCAGTTGAATTGTGGAGGAGGGTATAGGCACGAGGCGATACTCTCGTCGCGGTCCTTGGTTTTGGTGCCGCTTCCATTCAAGGATGATCGTACCGATGGCACGACGAAAGGGCGATCGAGACGTTGAGTTGGAGCGTCAGCCCGCCGCTCGAGCACCATTGCATGACGCCAGTCCTGGCCGCTCCGATTTCGAATTAATTGTAATCCTCAGATGGGAGGCCGCAATATGTTGATCATTATCCGAGGCGTGACTGAGCGGCAAGGAAGTGTCTGGCGGGCCGGGGAACTCTTGGCACCCGGCTCAATCACTGATCTGCATCGCGAGCGTCCGTAAAACCACGGACGCGTGTTTTCGGGAGTGTTGACAAGCAAAAATGGAGACTTCGAATGCTGCCGTTACAGTCTCTTGTCGAATGCGGCACCAAGTTATGGCTCGATTCGGTCGACCCCGTCGAAGTGTCCCGCGCCCTCGGCTTTGGAGTTACTGGAGCGACTTCAAATCCGCTCATTGTCGCCGACTTGATTCAGACCGGCCGGTTCAATGCGGATCTCGCCGCTTTCATGGACGCAGGATCCGACGACGCGGCCGTCGTCTGGCTGCTCACGGATCGGCTGGTAAAATTGGCCCAGGCGGCTTTTGAGACCACCTGGACGAGAACTTGCGGCGATGACGGCTATGCGTGCTTTGAGCTCGATCCTCTATTGGAGAGCCCAGAAGATCCGCTGACTGTCGCGGAACGCACGGCCCGTTATGTGGCATTGGCTCGGGAATGGTCCGACGGGCAGAAGAATCGAATGATCAAAGTTCCCGCCACGGACGCCGGCCTGGCGGCGCTCGAGGAGATCGTGGCGGCGGGCATCGCCGTCAACGTCACGCTCATTTTCAGCGAGCGGCAGTATAAGGCCGCTCGCGACGCGTGTTGGCGCGGTGCCCAGCGGCTGAAAGTGACCGACGCGTTCAAATCGGTCTATTCGATTTTTGTCAGCCGTTTGGATGTCTATACCGAGAGTTACGTCCCGAGCCTTTCGTCAGATGCGCAAGGATTTGCAGGAATCGTCAACGCTAAGAGAATTTGGGAATCAAATCGGAAGTTCTGGGCCAGTAAAGCTCTACGTCTGAAACAGGAAATAATCTTCACTAGTACGAGCACCAAGAACGCCAACGATCCAGTCTGGAAGTATATTGAGGCTTTCGCAGGATCAGACATTGAAACAATCCCGCCCAAAATATGCGACGCGTTACAGGCCAGTGACCGGATGTTCAAGCGGCAGGTTGACATGATGCCTCCGGCAGACGTCGTAGCCGAGATCGAAGCAAAGATCGACATGGCAAAGGCGGAGGATCTGCTTCTCGATGAGGGGATTCGAAAGTTTGCAGAGCCGCAAAAGGCATTGTTAGCACTGATCGCCAGAAATCGGACCTTGCGCATGAGTGGCGCAAGCTCGCCGCCGTTGACGTTGCCGGCTCTGTCGTGATGGATAACCGAGATTCTTGATTGCCGCGTTTCTTTTTGCAAATCGCTTTTTTTTCTTGTAACCGGAATTCTGCTTGGTTACGATGCGAAAGATTAAGGAGAGGATTTCGCTGCAAATGATGACTCTGCAGCGTTCAAGCGAAAAGCAGGCATATGTCGGAAATGGAATGATGCCCGACAATTTCACGGCGTTCGCCGTAACAAGTTGAGTTTCAGTTTCTAGCCAGTGGTCGAGCGAATGGAACGAACGCTTGTCGATATATGCGCTCAGGAGGGCATACTCAAGGAATTTGATCATGGAGCAGCGCGATATTCAATCTCCCGGTGGTAGCCATCGCGATGTACACGACCACGCACGACTCCGCCATGCCCGCGATCGCCATAACGGCTTCCCAGTCGGCCAGTACTTGCAAGCTCCTCCCATGCTCTTTTCGCGTGACGCCCATAACGTTTTTCTGGGCGATATGTATCGCGGCAACGCTGCGTTCTTGATTTGCGGCGGCCCTTCGCTTCGCGACCACGATCTATCCTTGCTACAGCAGCGCGGCATCCTTTCTCTAGCCGTTAATAATGCGGCCGCAGTGGTTCGACCGACTCTTTGGACGAGCGTTGACGATCCCGGCAATTTCACCGACTCCATCTGGCGAGACCCCGGCATTCTCAAATTTGTGCCGTTGTGTCATATGGAGAAAACGTTCCGAATTCGGGATGCGGCTGGCAAGTTGGTTCCGTCGACGGATCGAGTTGGCGACATGCCGGCCGTATTCGGTTTTCGACGGAATGAAAATTTCGTTCCAGACCAATGGTTGTACGAGGATACGTTCAACTGGGGCAACCATAGCGAACTGGTGGATTCGGCAGGGAATAAGGGGTCTCGATCGGTTTTCTACGTTGCGCTCAGGCTTCTATTCTATCTCGGCGTTCGAAAGGTATTTCTGATCGGTTGCGATTTTCGTATGGCGGATGGAAAACGGAATTATGCTTTCGATCAAGATCGATCTCGAAGCGCGGTCAGCAATAACAATGAGACGTTCCACATTCTGAACGTCCGATTAGAGCAATTGAAGCCCCATTTCGATAAGGCGGGTTTTAAAGTTTTCAATTGCACCCCAGAAAGCGGCCTGAAGGTCTTTCCCGCACTGCGTTATGAAGATGCTCTGGCCCAGTCTTGCCGCGTAATCCCACCAATTAAAACCGAAGGAATGTACGAATTCAATCAGCAGATGAAAGACGTGGCAAAAGCAAAAACAAAAGCAAAACCAAAAACCGACGGCGGCCAAAAACAGTCGCTGCCACCTGACCTTGTTGCTGAGCCGAGCAGCGTTTTGGTGCCGTCACTACTCGGTACAACATTAATTACGTTCCTGGATTCGTCCGCAGCCCCAAAATTGCGAGTCTCATTGCCGGTCTGGAAAAAGCACCAATCCTGGTTAGCCGATCTAGACATGCTGATCGTTCATGACTCAACCTGGGATCCCGCGACACAAATGGGAGACTTGGCGAAATACTCAAAAACCGTTCGAACAATTAGAATAGAAGTCGGACAAGAAGAGGATCGCATTCTGCGACGATCACATGCGGTTCTTAGTGCCATTGCTTGTGAAGTGCGAACTCCATGGTGCACGTACATTGATCCGGGCGTAATGTGTGGAGGACCGAATTGCACTCCAGTCAACGACTGGTTTATGCCGGATTCAAAGGGAAGAAACCCTGTATTGGTGGCACATCGTTGGGGCTATTCGAAGCCTTCGGATTCACTGGCACTTCTCGATGACTGGGCGGACCAATTGCCCGGACTGAAGAGTTATCCGCGATTAAATGTTCCTTCTCGAACTGAAGACGGCTGTGTCCGCCATGCGGCAATTCAAACATGGTTAATGTTCATTCAAACGGATTGGGCTCGCCAGCTTCTGAAGGATGTGCCCGATCGCCTACCTTGTGCCTCGCTCGCAACCTTCCTTGCTTATTGCGGATCTCGCCGCGGAGACAATGTCGTGCGGGTCAATCTTAAAAAGCATGGCTGGCAACCAGTATCCTGCTTGAATGATTTGAGAAGGCAAGCCAGCCTGCTGCTTGGCTCTTGATAATTGCGCAGCAGTTAAGCCAATTCACGGAGAGACGAGCGATTATGGATGTCATCGGCATCATCCCGGCCCGCCTTGGCTCTTCCCGTCTCCCTGGAAAGGTGCTTGCCGACTTGAACGGCCACTCTTTAATATGGCATGTATGCAAGAGAGCGGCCGAGGCGCGACTGCTGGACGGCCTTTTCGTTGCGACCGACGCACATGAAGTACGAGACGTCGTGGCGGAATGCGGCATTCCCGTCATTATGACTAGTGTCGACTGCCGGTCGGGCACTGATCGGCTCGCCGAAACGTTGCCCAGGCTGCCAGGACGATTCTTCTTGAACATCCAAGGAGACGAGCCGATGCTTGATCCGGGGATTCTTGACCTGATCGTCGAGAGGTGGCGCAAGACGGGGGAGCAAATGGTGACCCCCGTGTACCGTATTCGCGAGATCCAAGATCTTACGAACCCAGGCGTGGTCAAGGTAGTACGCGATCGGCGAGGACGCGCGCTCTATTTCTCGCGAAGTCCGATTCCATTCGTACGGGACGTTCCTATTGGCGATTGGCTAGAACATAGTTCTTTTTGGGGGCATGTCGGGGTGTATGGTTACGAGCGACATGTTCTGGCGGCATTTCCGCATCTGCCCGAGAGCCCGCTTGAACAGAAGGAAAAACTGGAGCAATTGCGATTTCTTGAAGCCGGTTACTCCATCGGGACGGTGGAAACCTCTTATCACCCAATTGCCGTCGACACTCAGGAAGACCTGGAACGCGTTCGATTGCTGCTCAATCCGCAGTCGCTATTGTTAGCAAACGGCGACGCCGCCGCGGAGCCCTCTCATGATTGATTTCACAACGGTTGTCGGCATCAATGATCATTGCGTGCAAGAGTTCGAAAAGACCTGGCCGACGTGGAAACTAAATCGTCCGGAACTGTCGGACCATCCGCTCCTCCTCATCTGTGATGGGGAACGTGGTGAAACGTATTGGCAACAAAAACTGCGGTTCGTTCAGCACACGAAGCGTAAGTTGATTTGCTGGGATCAAATTGGCCTGCCTAAGAAGGAGAAAATGGCGAGCGCGCTGACGCTCGGTGCTGTTTCCCAAATCAATACGCCTTGGCTTTTAAAGCTCGACACGAATGCTGTCGCCGTAACTCAGGGGGAATGGCTTCAGCCTGAATGGTTCCATCCCAATGAACAGAATGAATCGCCCGTCTTCGTGGCCAGTCCTTGGGGTCGCACCAAACCTGCTGAATGGCTTAATCGCCTTGAGAATTGGGCGGAGACGATTCCTGATCTAAGCACCTTTCCCCGCCTCAACTTCTCGATTCCAAATGGGGCAAGCGCGTTTCGCCATCCGCGAATGGCTTCATGGTGTTTCTTCGGAAATACCGCCTGGTGCCGGCGTGTTGCATCTTGGTGTGCCGATGATCGGCTGCCGGTGCCATCTCATGATACCTTCCATTGGTATTGTGCCAAGCGCCGTGGTGATTTCTTTCGTTGCGTTCCGATGGTCGAGTTTGGATGGAGACATATCGTTCGTTTTCGCAAGCTTCGACAGACGTGCAATGGGCAAAGTCACGATAGTGACAAGTCAGTTGCTGTACCAACGTCGACGAGCACGGTCATTTCTTCGGTGACGACATCGCAATTAGATGTGGTCTCCGACGCTGGGCGTACCGATTCGTCAGTTGCGCAGCCCACGACTTCTTCTCTCAAAGTACCATTTCTCCGGCCGCGACACGCGCGTGACCTCGTCCCGGAACTCCTTCGGTTTTCCTCGACATCCTTTCGAGGTGCGGAGGTGGGAGTCGCGGAGGGAGCGTTATCGAACCGGCTTCTTCATTGTTTTCCCACACTCTTCCTGACCATGGTCGATTCGTGGGCAACGTACTCTACGGAACACGCCTATCGGCGCTCGGGTGATGGGCATGCTTGCCTAAATGAACAACAACAAGCCGCTTTAAAGGCGTTGGCAATTAGCAATACCGATTTTGCCAGCCATCGTCGCCACATTTTGCAGTCCGACTCGTGCGAAGCGGCTGAGTCAATTGCTGACGGAAGTTTGGATTTTGTCTTCATTGATGCGGATCACACGTATGAGGCCGTTCGCAAGGATATTCATGCTTGGTGGCCGAAGGTTCGTCCAAACGGGCTGATGAGCGGCCATGATTACGATGCGCGTAAGGACAAAGACGGAAGATGGGGCGTTGCTCGGGCAGTTCAAGACTTTGCTAGGGATCACAAGCTGGCGGTCAACGTCTTTCGGCGGACCACTGTTTGGGCCATCACAAAGCCAGATCGACAATCATCTAATCCGCCCGTCATTAACCGCGAAGAAGGCAAATCGGCACCCCCGGAGAAATTGAACGTTAATTCTCACGGCGGTGTGATGCGCGGAGAGAGTACGCCTTGCGATCGTCTCGGTTGCGGTGTCATTCTGTACAACCGTGGAACGAAATGTCTGATTCGAATGTTGGTGTGCCTCCATTCATTGCGCAAATGGTGGAGCGGCCCGATTACGGTGGTCCTTGAAGGCGACCATCCCGAAGAAATTTGCATCGCGATTCGCCGTTTCGGCGCTGAAATTCTGCAAACTTGTGCGACAGATCGCCATGTATTCCTGCGAAAAGTGGAAGTTTGCATCGCCTCGACTTTCGAGCGCACGCTCTGGCTGGATAGCGATACCATCGTTTGCGGCAGTATTGGAGAGATCTTCGACGCCCTTGATGAGCATGAGGTGGTAACGCCTCACTTCGCTAGCTGGTGGAGCGACGGGCCGCGCATCCGAAAACGCATACGGCGCTACACTGGGCTATGCCCAGACGATTGGATCGCCGAAGCCGAGCGTCATCATCCGGCGGTAAATATGGGGGTGCTGGCCTTTCGGCGCGGGTCGGCGTTTCTTGCGCCTTGGCTGGAACTCTCGAAAAAGGGAGTGGACAATAAGGTGTTCCTTCCGGAAGAGATCGCCTTCCAGATTCTATTTCCACGATTTAATGTCGGTATTATCGAGCCAAAATTTGGGGTGAGCGTCAAGTTCGGCAATGACGTCGAAGATGTCCGAGTCGTCCATTATCATGGGCGCAAGCATGTCCATTCGTTCCCTTTGTGCTCACATTGGCTCGCCAATTTCCAGGAGTTTCAAGCGAAATATGGCGACATTGGCGGACTTCTGTATTGGGCCGATCGACAGCTGAGGCGGTTCTTGCGACTTTTCAATGACGTCACGTTGGTCACTGCATGCGATCGGATGTATGTTGAAAAGCTACGCTTAACGTTTCCAACTTGGGTTCGGCACAAACGCGCGGACGCTTACCCGATCATTGTGTTTGTTCATGGAATACCAATCGAAGATAGATCGCTCGATTTCTTGCGAGCGCCAAACGTACGCCTCATACCTTGGGATCTTGAGGTTGCAAATCAGCGTGAGCGCATGTTGAGCGCATTCGTTTTTGGAACGGCGGAGCATGTTCAAACGCGGTGGTGGATGAAATTGGACGCCGACACGTTCGCGATGGATGATCGACCGTTTGTGACGGAAGAGATGAAGAAATTCTCCATTTTTGGTCATAGCTGGGGGTTGAGTCGAGCCGAGCACATCGTGGCGCTCGATGCTTGGGCCGCATCTCATGCGAAACTCAAGACGAAGCCGATGTTCGAAGTGGAACGGCTGAAAGGCGACAAATACCGTCATCCTCGCACCCAATCATTCGCGCAATTGCAATCAAGTCGCTTCACTCGTCTTTGTGCGCGACTTGCCGGCAACCGGATGCCTGTTCCTTCGCACGATACCTATGTTTTTTATGTCGCTGATCGCCTCGGCTACCCAGTTGGTCGAGCCAATTTCAAGAAGTGCTTTGGTTTCGGGCACTGCGGACGGCTCAGAAGCCTCAAGAAGTTGTGTCATGGATGATCTAATAATACAGCGATGACGAGAACGTCCTGGAATTTTCCGCCTTCTTACTTTTTGGATCAAAGCGATGAAGGATGACTTATTGGACACTTCCATGAGCCCTGGCAGTCTCACCGAAGTTCTCGAGGCCATTCAGGAGAGACAAGATTTACCCAAAGCTTTCCATCGCCTTGGCCTAAGATCGGGCGTCGAAATCGGTGTCCATCGGGGCAGTTTCTCCCACGCGCTTCTTCGGAGCTGCCCGACGCTAGAGCAACTTTTGTCCGTGGACTTATGGTTGACGCCGGCATCACCAGGTGGTTGCCCGAAACGGCATACCGGTCCCGGCCATATCGCAGCGGCAAGTTCTCGCTTGGCAAGGTTCGGTCATCGTTCGGTGATGGTCCGGGCTGATAGCGCTGCCACTTCGCAATTGCTCGCAGTCGAAGGTCAACGCCGGAAGTTTGATTTTATCTATATCGACGCAGATCATGGCTATGAAGCGGTGAAGCAAGATTTGGAATTGTGGTGGCTGCACTTGGCTGACCATCCGCGCGCGATTTTTGCCGGTCATGATTACCGAAATCGCCGTCAATGCCAAGTAAAACGCGCTGTCGATGCGTTCGCGCTGGCGGTCTGGCTTCGATTGTTCGTAACAGTGAAAGATCGCTTTTCTTCCTGGATTGTCTGCCGCGGCGTACCGACATTGGCGGACGCGGCCGGGCAAATCGCAGTAGATAATGAATCCTCAAAATAAATCAGATGGGTCGCCTCACTTCGCAGCGTTGCCGGCCGAACAACACAAAAAGCTGATCGGTGTGACGGTCGAAAATGCCGCTACAAGTGCAAATGATTCGGCGCAAGATCACTTTTTGCCTGACGGAGATAGAATCAAAGTTCATCGAACGAGCAAGTTCGATTGGTACCAAGAAATCGTCTCAGCGAGGCCTTCCTCCAGTCTGGTCTTCGCCATGAAGCCAAATGAATGTAGGGCGCGGGATGTATCCAGGCATCGGCGCAATTGACCGTCAGGCTTATCTTCCTCCCATCGTATTTCGCCTCGAAAATCGCAATATTTGCAGATCAATTTTACGAGGTCCCGAATTGCGACCTCGTTGCCGCTTCCAAGATTCACCGGTTCTGGACGGTCATAATTGTCGGTTGCTGATGCAATGGCCTCAGCCGCGTCGCGAACGAATAGAAATTCACGAAACGCGTTTCCTGTCCCCCAAACATCAATGGACGAATGACCTGCATCGCGAGCTGCAATTGCCTTTCTGATCAAGGATGGGATTACATGACCGGTTGTTGGATCGAAGTTGTCACCTGGCCCATAAAGATTGACGGGCAGCAATGTGATTGCGTTGAACCCATATTCCTGCCGATAGGCTTGAGCTTGAACTAACAACATTTTCTTGGCGAGTCCATACGGCGCATTCGTTTCTTCGGGGTAGCCATTCCAAAGATCCTCTTCTCGGAATGGAATCGCCGTGTTCCGGGGATACGAGCAGACGGTGCCGACAACCACGAATTTCGCCACGCCAGCGAGGCGAGCTTGCTCCAACACTTGAATACCCATTATCGCGTTATCGTAGAAGAATTGCCCAGGATTTGCACGATTGGCTCCGATTCCTCCAACTTTCGCGGCCAAGTGTATGACGATATTAGGCCGCGAATCGGCAAAAAGCTGTTGAACCGCGTGAAGATCGCGCAAGTCGTAGTCGCGACTACGAGGGATCATTAGCGACGCCGGATCCCGGCGCTCAAGCTCCAAGCAGAGATGCCGGCCGAGAAAGCCGGCACCACCTGTAACGACAACTCGGCACCCGCGAATGACCGACATTCTTCGCTCCGTGTCAATCGACAGCTTCAGATGTGGATCTTCTAACGTAGCACCTTTTTCCTTCGCAACGGGCCCGGTATTCAGAACACTTCTCGGCTGTTGGAAGGCATTCTCTTACGGCCGACTCATCTCGAAGTCGAGTAACTTCGCGCTCGAATGCGCGGTGCGTTCACGAATGAGCCGAAAGAGTAGCGAAGCCATTGCTTTTGGCTCATAAATTTCCTCCCACAGTCGACGGCTAGCGGCGGCGAAAGGAACTGGATCGATCCGGTCCAATTTGCAAACGCTCTCGGGAGTGTCGACGTAAACATAGTGTGTTCCCTCGACGAATGGAAATGGATAACTCGGTCGATAGTTCATGGCAAGTGGCATGCCGCAGGAAAGGCCTTCTGTCTCCCTTCGGTTCTTCCCATCTCCGCCCGCCATTTTTCCAGCCAATATTAAATTCCATTTGCAACTGCGTACGATTTCTAAATATTCGCTAAATTGTACCATGCCAACCGCGATACCTTCGTTCTTGCGAAAGTAGTCATGCCAATGGCTTCGGCGCCTAGGTCGCCCGAGAGCGTTTGCCAAGTAGCGATGCCCATTCGGTTCCCACGAAAAGTAGGCTAAAGGAAATGTGGACGATGGGAACATAACCCAGGGTGTTATGGGTATTCGGCAACGACGCTGGAACATCCGCCAGTACCGCGATTGTTTCCACTGTATTTTGATGAGTAGATCGAGGTCACCGAGGGCACGCCCACACTCAAACTCGCCGCCTTCCAAATAGGCTGCTGATGGCAGCGGCGTGTCCCAGGTGTCTAGACCGATACGGATGTTGTTGATCTCAAATACGCAGAAATTTGCTCGACGATGAGTTTTGATTTGTAGATCGGGTTGGGGCACAACATCAATGCGATCAAACATGCCGCTCGACGCGAGCCGATTCAAGAGGGTTCGGTTCCATATTTCAAGTCGGTTTTCGGGTCCAGGCAGCCCAAGTCTCATTACTACACTCCGTAGAATCGATAGGTCGATGAGTAATGCAATCGCCCCGCGACACCGAGTCATAATGCCGGCAGAAATCAAATTCTTCCGCAATTATTCGTTATAGCACGGCAGTCGGAATCAAATCGGTTCACGCTTAAAAGACGCCGGGAAGCCACATGGTGACCGAGTCGCCAAGCAGTATCGTCCGGTCCGTGACTTGTTACACCGCAAGAATGCGTGGTTCTAAAACCAGAGAGTAGCCGAACGCCTCTTCGCTTTCAAGCAAGATGATAGTATTTTTGATAATGAGCAAGCTTCTGACCTGCA